>NZ_JBBKBD010000007.1:0-92729 GCF_037890055.1 Lagierella sp. ICN-221743
TAAAGGCAGTCCGAAGACTGCCCAAATTTTTATCATATTGGAATAATCCATACCACTTGTATGTTCGTCGAAATAAACAAACGTAGAATCCTTAAACGTAAGAAATGCTATTGCAAGTCTTTGCTCCTGGCCTCCTAATAAATAAATTCTTCTGTCATTTTTGTTTTTCTCTTTATTTTATTTTTAATTATTTACATTCATATTTGAAAGAGCCTTTGCTTGCATTGCTAAACCTACCATTATCATAGTAAAATCTACAACTGGTTCTGTCCACCAAACAGCCCCTGCTCCAAATACTCTTGGCAATATAAGTAAGGCTGGAACAAGTAGTATTAGCTGTCTTAACATTACAATCATTCCAGCTTTTTTTCCATCCCCTATCGCTTGGAAAAAAGTTATTGTCATAATCATAATTCCATAAAGAATAAATACTGAATAGAACATTCTGAAATTATTAACTCCGCTTGAAATTATATCCTGACTTACTTTAAATAAACCAAGTAACTGTTTTGAAAATACTTGTGCTGGTAACCAAAAAATTGCTGCAAGTACTGTTCCTCCTATAGAAAATATATTCATAGTTTCCTTTACTCTATCGTATTGTTTTGCTCCAAAGTTTGTACCAATAATCGGCTGTAACCCCTGACTCATTCCCCAAATTGGTATAAATGAAAATCCATAAAATCTCAAAGTTGCCGACATTAATATTGCATTTGGATCTCCTCCATATCTAAAAGCTTGTCTATAAAGCAATGTTTGTTGAACCATGAAAAATACTTGCATGATCATAGCTGATACTCCTACTCCAAACATTTCCTTTGATATATCTTTTTCTTTTTTTATTTTTCTTATTTTTACATTTTCACTTTTACTCTTAAAATAATAAAGAGTAATAACCGCTTGAATTATTTGTGCTGTTACAGTTGCTATAGCTGCTCCCTCAATGGCATAATCACCCATTAATTTCATTAGTATTGGATCAAGAGCTATATTGATAAAGGCACCAAGTCCCATGATACTCATTGCTCTTTTCATAAGTCCTTCACCACGCATAACCATATTGGCTGACTGGGTAAAGTTTACAAAAATTGAGCCTAGAAATATTATTCTTAAATACCTTATGCCTAATGCTTTTATTTCTCCTGTTGCTCCAATTAAATCTAAAAAATATGGTCCTAGAAGCATTCCTCCTATTGTTATGATCGTTGAAAAAAATATAATCCAATAGATAAGATTTCCCATAAGCTTGTCTATAGTATTATTATCACCCTTTCCCATGGCTCTTGATAAAATTGATGCCGAACCTATCCCTATAAGCGTTGCAATCCCATTATTAAAAAAGGTAAGTGGCATAGCTATTGAGCAAGCCGCCATAGCGTTCTCACCAATTATTTGTCCAGCAAATATTCCATCCATAAGTGGGTATAGACCTATAATCACCATGCCAATTACTGCTGGTATAGATAATTGAAACATTAAAGACAATGGCTTCTTGGTCAATAACTGTTCTTTCATGTTTTGTTTCATTTTTAATTTCTTCAATATATAAACTCTTCTGCCATTTTTGTTTTTTCTATTAAATTCTTGTAAACTTTTGATTTTTGTATAAGCTCTTCATGTTTGCCTTCACTTTCTAATTTTCCGTTTTCAAGAACTACAATCTTGTCTGCATTTTCTATGGATTTCATTCTGTGTGAAATGATGACAACTGTTTTATCTTTAATTAGATTATTTAAAGACTCTTGAATTTTTTTCTCATTGTCAACATCAAGGCTTGCTGCTATCTCGTCTAAGATCAATATCGGTGCATCTTTTAAGAAGGCTCTGGCTATTGATAACCTTTGTCTTTCTCCGCCTGATAGTTCAGCACCGTTTTCACCAATAACTGTATCGAAACCCTTATCCATTTTTTCTATAAAATCTGTGCAGTTTGCAAGTTTTGCTGCTCTTTTAACTTCTTCGTCACTTGCATCTTGCTTTCCGATCCTAATATTTTCCATAACGCTTTGATTAAATAGAACTACATCTTGGAAAACAATAGACACCTTATCAAAAAGGGATTCTGTTGATATTTCTTTTATATCTTTGCCATCGATTAAGATTTGTCCCTTGTCGTAATCATAAAGTCTTGATATAAGTTTCAATATAGTTGTTTTGCCACAGCCACTTGCTCCTACTAAAGCAGTTACCTCTCCCTGCTTAGCTTTAAAGCTTACACCATTTAAAACTTTTGTGTCTTTATTGTAGGCAAATTCAATATCTTTTAAATCAATGTCAAATTTTTTTAGTTCATAGTCATCGCCTTCTTGTAAATCTTGATTTTGAATTTCTTTTAATCTTTCAATTTTAGGCGATAAATAAAATATCTCCATCATTCCCTCTTTAGATGCATCAAGAGCGTCTTTTATCTTCATAGCTGCTAGTAAATAGCCTACGAGGTATAGAGGGCTTATTTCTTTATTAATAATTAAATTTACACCAACAAATATCACAACAGCAAGGGAAATAAAGCTAAAAATTGATGAAAATGACATAATTAAAATAAGTCCTATCTCTGTCTTTAAGTGCACTTTTTCACTTTTATCCATTTTTTCATATAGCTTATCTTTCATTTCCTCTGATAAGCCATAGGCTTTGATCTCCATTTGCATCTCGATATTTTCTTGAAAGCTTTCTGAGTTTTCTCTTAAGACGTCATAATATCTTTTTTGTCCCTTAACCTGATGTTTTTTAGATAGTGGTATAAATATAAAGCTTAATATCGTTGGTATAATTACAGCTAAACCCATCTTCACATTGCTCACTAGCATCATAATGGATATTAGTGGGAAGAAGAGTGCCATACCGCCCACTTTTGGTATCGAGTGGCTCATTGCATGCTCTATTCCTTCAATGTCAGACATGATTGTTTGCGCTAGGTCTGAAATATCATGTTTAGAAAAGTATGATAGAGGTAGTTTTGATAAATTCTCTGCTGTCCTTATTCTTAAGTCCGCACTTTCTTGATAGGTTGTGCTAAATAATTTATCATATTCGATAGAAAGCAAAATATACATTGCTATCAAGGTCAAGGCTGAGAATGCTATATAAAATCCCTTGCTTTTAACAATATTTTCCAAAACTTCCTGAGCAAAAATCATTAGTAATATGGCAGGAAGCATGTTTATACAATAAACGAAAAATGAAGCCAGTGTTGCTTTACTTAAATTTCTTGCTCCTTTATCTGTAAGAGCAAATCTTTTTTTATAAAACTCCTTCATTTGAAACCCTCCATTCATTCGCACTGTTAAAGAGTTCTTGCAGTCTCTTATACTTTGTATCAATTGACATTAATTCTTTGTCAGAACCTCTTTCTATAATTTTTCCACTATCCATTACAATAACTTCATCAAGGTCTTTAATTGTAGATAGTCTGTGTGCAATCATGATAACCGTTTTATCCTTCATCAGATTTTTGAAAGCTTTTTGCAATTCAAACTCGTTATCTGGGTCAATAGATGCTGATGCTTCATCCATAATAATAATTTTGGAATCCTTTAAAATTGCTCTAGCAATTGCAATTCTTTGTTTTTCTCCACCTGATAAATAAACTCCTTTTGAGCCTATGACTGTGTTTTCTCTTTCTGGGAATTTGTCTAGTATCAAATCGCATCCTGCTAATTTTAAGGCTCTCATAACGTCATCTTTGCCTGCATTTTTATTAGCTAAAGCGACGTTATCATAAATAGTTTTCTTGAATAATTTCGAATCTTGAAAAACAAAGGAAATAGCTTTAATTAAGGCTTCGTCAGAATATTCACTTATTGGAATCCCGCCTATCTTTATGCTTCCATGATTAACATTGTAAAAACCCGATATAAGTTTCGCTACAGTTGATTTGCCTGATCCAGATGAACCGACTAGTGCATAGGACTTTCCTTCTTCTAATTTAAAGGATAAATTTTCAATGACAGCTTTGTCGTTATAAGCAAAGCTTACCTTGTCAAATTCTATATTGTAGTTTTTAAAATTATTGACATTGCCATGGACCAATTTATCTTTTTGCATATCATTGTAAAGTGCCTCTAAAGTATCTACTGCATAATTGCCTTGAGAAATGTACATAGAGTACCACATCATTCTCATAAATGAAACAAAGAGAACTCCTGATAAAAATAAAATCATAATAAGCTCAAGTAAAATCACCTTGGCGCTGCCTAAGCTAGTCATAAAATAAACTATAGGAATAATTAAAATTGCAATTAAACCAAAAAATAGCCATTGGTACAAAATATAAGGTTTTTTACAAGATAGTGTATAATTATAAGCATACTTCGAGTAATCTTTTATCGCCTTGTAAAAGCTTTTAAATGACTCTACATTTGCTCTAAATATCTTTACTACCTGCATACCTCTAACGTATTCAACAGTCTCTGCACTTAGTTTAGATAGAGCTTCTTGGTATATCTTCATAAATTCTTGCTCTCCCATCATTGCACCTAAAATTAAGCCATCGATTATGGTAAGAGCAAGCAAAGTTATGCCAACTCTTATACTTACTATAAAGCCGAGTGCAAGTACAAGTACGGGTGTAACTATTGCCTGAGAACTATCGGGAATCATGTGAGCTACAACCTGATGAGTTTGCGCGGCGTTGTCATCTATGATCTTTCTTATTTGACCAGATGGATTTAAGTCAAAGAACCTAAAACTTGCTTTCTCTAAGCCGTCTATCCCCCTTTTTCTTAAATTTGTTTCAAGCCTAAAACCTAGTATGTGAGAACATGTTCCTGAAACAGAATAAAATATTGCTCCACATGTTAGTGTGATAACAGATTTTAATGCTATGCTCTCTGCACCAGATAAACCTGAATTAATTATTAAATTATCCAGAAATTTGTAGATTAAATAAAATCCATATACCGTAAGTACAGCAGATATAGCAGAAAAGACTATAGCTAAAAAACCAAGATATTTTTTATCCTGCACATAAGCAAATAGTTTTTTGTAAATCTTCATAATCTTATCTCCTTTCTTTGATATTCCTTTTAGATTAATTTTCATTTAATGATATTAATTATCATTGCTTTTACAGTATACATCTGCTATAATCAGTAATGCAATAACTTGTTAAATATAAGGCTAATTGGAATATTGTCTAAAAGGGATAGGTACATTATGACTTACTAAGATTTTGTAAAATATTATATGAAAGTAGATGAATGTAAAAACAATAAGAAATATTCAAGTGCAGGGCACACTTTTTGTTGGAATAAAGAAGATTTAACTTATGCAGAAGGCCTGTATTGGTTTTATGAAGGAGATGGCTTCATTATTGATATACATGATTTTTATATCAGAGAGGAAGTAGTTCAAAATAGCACTTATAGTATGGAAGATTATGTTTCAATTTACACAAGCTACATAGTCAGTGCAAATGGCGAAAAATTTAATCCATATCAAACTTTGACTTCTAACTCATTATGCACTTTTGATTTTGACAATATAAAAGATGACTTTCTGTTTTTATTACACGAGAACTGTTATTATCTTGCCGTTTCTATAGGCTTTAAAAGAGAGCTTCTAGAAAAACACCTATCAGCCATTAATATTGATTCAGAATCTTTTTATTCCACTTTGCTCCAAACAAATCAAATAATACTTACAAAGTCCTTAGAAAAAGTGGCAATGGAAATTTTAAATTGTAGGATGGACGCTCCTGCCGCTGATTTTTTCTTTAATGCAAAGGCAAATGAGTGGATAAGTATAGTGATTGATACGTACTTAAATAGAAAAAAATATAAAATTCAAATTGATGATGATAAAGCGCTTGAAGATGTGGCTAGATTTTTAGAAGATCATTTTGCAACGAATGTAAATCAAGGAATCCTTGAAAAAATATCTAAAATGAGTGGAACTAAATTAAAAAATTTGTTCAAAGAAAAATATGGTCAAAGTATTACAGAGTACACTCAAAGAAAAAGAATGAATGTTGCTGAGATTCTTCTTTTAAACACTGAACTACCTATAAAAGAGATAGCAGAATCTGTTGGATATTCATCTGCTAGCAAATTTTCTATCTATTATAAAAGATACAAGGGAAAGCTTCCTAGCGAGGTACGCGATTTAACTTGCAATCATCATAATTTAAAATGCGAGTACTGTGATTAATAAAAATTTATTTTACCAGTTACACACCCATATATTATGTGCGTCTAAATATATATTGGTGTGTAACTCTACCCTATTAGGAACAATATAAGACCTTTAAGTCATGGTACTCTTAGTCTGATGCTAAAAATAGCTAAATTTATCAATATTAAATCATATCTTTCAACCTCCATTTCTTTCTACTATTTTAAAAATCTCTCAAATACTTCCTGGTTTAATTCTAGAAATATTTATTTTTAATCAATAAAATTACTACCATAATTCAACTTAACTTTTATTCCCATCCATCTTCATCCATAACTATACATATTTTAAAACTTTAATTGACTTAATAGGACTTTAAAAGTATAATATAGTCATTAAAAGTCTTATTAAGTATTATTAAGTCGTTAAGTGACTTGTATTTTAGAAACATTTGGACTTTAAATGACCATAAAGGAGGATGAGTATGAACTTTGCCACAAAATTAAAGGACTTAAGAATAAAAAAGAACTTAACTCAAGAAGAGCTTTCAAAAAAATCTGGTATCTCTATAAAATCTATATCGAGGTATGAACTGGGTGAAACTGTTCCCCGCTCTGAAAAGTATTATGAAAAGCTAGCTATTGCCCTTGATGTTGAAGCGGACTATTTTTTATCTCAAGAGACCAATTTTTTACTTAATGTTAAAAAGGAATTTGGTTATAAAGGAGCAAAGGGTGCTGAAGACATAGTCAATGGCGTGATTGGACTAATGGCCGGTGGCGAACTTCCTGAGGAAGATAAGGCAACCATATTAAATGCTATGCAGGAAGCTTTTTATATGGCAAAAATAGAAAACAAGAAATATACGCCGAAGAAGTTTAGAATTGAAGAAGAATAAATTGGAGTATTGTTGAAAGGAGGGTTTCATGAGTAATCAAATATCAACAATATATGATGATGTACAAAATTTAATAAGCTTGCATGGTACTAGGGACCCTCAAATTATTTTGCAAGAAAGAAATGTAATGCTTATTCCCTTTAAGGAAAAAACGAAGTTATTGGGAATGTACAAGGTTATTCTTAGAAATGAATTTGTGTTTTACAATCCATATGTTGATGAAAGGATTTTAAATATGGTCTTTGCCCATGAGCTTGGACACAATATCTACCACGGCAATTTGGCTAGAAAAAAGGAAATTTTTGAATACGAACTTTTCAATATAACTAACTCCACTGAGCTTGAAGCAAATATATTTGCTTCCCATCTTTTAATTGACGAAGATGAACTTATGGAACATATTTTACTTGGCGAAGATTATGAAAATCTTTCAAAAATTTTCAATGTAAACATCAATCTAATGATATTTAAATTAAATGAAATGTATAGAATGGGCTATCCAATTAATCGGCTAGATTTGCCTCATAATAATCAGTTCTTTACTAAAATTGATGGAACTGATAAGGGAAACGAAGAGATTTTTTAAAAGTAGTAGAAGGAGGGGTTATGAGTATTATTGATTATTCTTTAGAACCAAAATCTGATATTGCTTTTGTTGATATGAAAAGTTTTTATGCCAGCGTTGAATGTGTTAAAAGAAATCTAAATCCTCTTACTACATCACTTTGTGTAATGAGTAACTCGGATAATTCTTCTGGGCTTACCCTTGCCAGTAGCCCCACTTTTAAAAGGGTTTTTGGTAAGAAAAATGTTGGTAGAGCTAGGGATCTCCCCTTTGATATCCAAACTAGAAAATTTTCCTTTGAAAATGCAAAAAATCAAAAGTTAGATATTACAAAAGAATACATTGACTATGTGGAAAAATGGGCGGAAAAGACTTTGATTGTCCCTCCAAGAATGAGCTTATATATTGAAGAAAATTTAAAAATTCAAAAAGTTTTTCAAAATTATGCTCCAAAGGATGAAGTACATCCCTATTCTATTGATGAATCATTTATTGATTTAACAGGGTCGTTAAATTATTTTGTCTCTAATAAAAACATGACTAAGAAGGATAAGTTGGACTGTGTTTCAGCAAAGATTCAAAATGAAATTTGGAAGGAGACTGGTATTTATTCAACGGTTGGAATGAGCAATGCTAATCCATTACTTGCTAAACTGGCCCTTGATAATGAGGCAAAGACCACAAGGCAAATGAGGGCAAACTGGTCCTATGAAGATGTGGAAACTAAGGTGTGGAATATAAAAAATCTTACGGACTTTTGGGGAATTGGAAGTAGAACGGCTGCAAGGCTAAATAGACTTGGAATTTATTCAATTAGGGACTTGGCTAATTATAATGTGGATATTTTAAAAAAGGAATTTGGTGTAATCGGTGTGCAGCTTTGGTTTCATGCAAATGGCGTTGATGAATCTAAGGTAAATGTCACCTATATAGCAAGATCAAAAAGTTATGGCAATTCACAAGTTCTACCAAGGGACTACCACAGTCAAAGTGAAATTGAAATAGTTTTAAGGGAAATGGCAGAGCAAGTTGCCACAAGAATTAGAAAAAAGAATAAAAAAACTGGTCGAATTTCCATTTACATCGGTTTTTCATATAAGGAAGACATTAAGTCTATTAAGGCTCAAAGGAGTATAAATCTAACAAATTCCACTAAAGTTTTATCAAGGGAAGTAATAAAACTCTTTAGGGAAAGGTATAGGGGTGGCGCCGTTAGAAATATCGGTGTGACCTATGGCAAATTAGTCGATGACAGTTTTTTTAATTATACTCTTTTAGATGATGTACGGGAGTTACAAAAACAAGAAATTTTAGATAAGACATTTGATGAAATAAGAGATAAGTTTGGTTATACCTCTGTCCTTCCTGGATTTTCACTAATGGAAGGATCTAGGGTTATTGAAAGAAGTAAATTAATCGGTGGCCATGCTGGTGGAATGGACGGTATCATATGATTTTAAGGGATTATCTTAAATATGAATCAGCAAGAAAGTATCTGGATAGAGGAATGGTAAAGTGGATGGGCTTTTTCATTTCTGAACACACTAGTGCCCTATTACAAATGGGAAATGAAATAGATTTTTCAAAAAAGATGAAGGAAGAAGAAATTCTTATGCTCTTGGGACAGGTCTATTTAAACAATCTAGAAATTGCTTTATATACTAATGAAAATTACAAGCCCTATATTGGTAAAATAATAGATATGGAAAATTTAAGCATCTATTTTAGAACGGAATCGGCAGTTAAGAAGATTCTATGTAAAAATATCATTAGATTAAAACTCTTGGAGAATGAATCATGAATGAATTACAAAAAAACAGTATTCAATTTGATTACTTTTCAAATAACTATGAGAAATTTGAGGAAGATTTTTATGAATTTGTAGATACCAATATTCCCCTTACTTTTTTAGTTGATGATATTCTCCACTGCTTAAGTTCGTCCAATAAAAATTACTTTATGCTTAACAATAAAAATTCAAAGGACAAAAAAGAACATTACTTTTTCTTTAAGAGAAACCATATTGAGGAAAATAAAAATATTATAGTATATTCCTACTTAGGCCATCAATGTAGATAAACCCACCAATAGGTGGGCTTTTTATATGGAAATATTTTTTGTAAAGTAATTTTCATCAATATTTTTATGGTCAATGATAATGACTGTTTTTGATTCTAAGTATTTCATAATATCATCAAGTATTTCGTAGAAAAGAGTTTCATCTAGTCCTGTACTAATTTCATCAAAGATATATAGTTCACATTCCTTATACAGTGCTCTTGCTATTAAAACTCTTGTCCTTTCTCCACCAGATAGAGTACTATTATCAAATCCTATGTCCTTTGTTTGATATTTTTTGATAACTTCATCTAATCTACAGATTTTAATGATATGATTTAATTTATCTTCCTCCACATTAGCTTTAAATGTAATGTTATCTACAATTGACATATTAAATAATTTATTTTCTTGAAAAACTGCTGATAGGGATACTGTTTTATTTTCTTTGCCATCAATATATATATTACCAGAAGTCGCCTTGTACATATTGGTAATTAATTTTGCAATAGTAGATTTCCCTGATCCAGTCCTTCCATTTATCTTTAATTTATCACCTTTATTTATGCTTAAATTAAAATTTTCTAAAATATGATTATCTCCATAATTTAATGAAACATCTTTAAATTCAATTTTAGTAAAATCTTCAATTAAATTTGTATTTTCCTTCTCTATGATTTCAAATGTCTCATCTATTCTCTTAACGGAGTTCTTAAAAGCAGAAATTTCTTTTTGATTTTCTATTATATTAAATATTGGATCAGTAATCATTGATGCATATAAAATGATTGCGATTAATGCACCAACAGATAAACTACCTTGGCTAACACGCATGCCTCCAATAAAAATTAAAATAGCCATAATAAGATTAAATAGTAAACTTACAAGAGCTTGAGATATATTTTTAATGTTTACAATTTTTTTATCCAGAATATTTAACTCATGGTTTTCTTTGTAAAATTCACTAGTAAAAACTTTCTCTTTGTTAAATAATTTAATGTCTCTAGCACCTACGATTATGTCAAAAAATTTATTTATAACATTAAGTCTTTGAATTTGACTTTTTTTAGATGCTATTTCTGAATTCTTTAAAATCTTTTGAATTACAATAGTTGAAATAGCAGAAATTAAAATCATAGCAAATAACATAATATAGTCATATTTTATTATTATAATCGAACCAATTACAAAACTTGATATTGAAAAACCTAATTCAAAAACAAGAGGTATAAGTTTGTCATCAAGAGATTTTAAATCATCAATTATAACGTTAAAAATATTACTTTGCCCAGCTTTTTCTAGTAGGTCAATCTTTGTGCTAAGAATGCTCTCAACAATTTCATCTCTTATGTCTCTATTCAAATTAAGTTCAAATTTTGAACCAAAGTTAACAAGAATAATCCTAAACATATTAACAAAAATATATACCAGTGAATAAAAGATTATGTTTTTTATAAATTCACTTGTGTTACCCATTGTTAAATAATCTATTACCTTTTGAATGAAAATCATGGGAAATATACTTAAACTTCCTACGATTATCCCTGCTAAAAATAGTAATAAAATTTTAGAAAAATTATTTTTATATTTATCTCTTATCATAATTTCCTCATTTAACTATATAAAATCATATACCTTTATATAGTTTCGAATGTTCTACTGTTTATATTCATCTTCATCCCATGGAACTATTACATCAGTTGGAATATTTTCCCTTTCAAATCTGTAATGTCCCATTATTGGGGAGCGTTTAATGTAGTCGTCTTCTCTCTTAAGCTGTCCTCCATTGTGAAATATAAATGGAAAACCTTCGTCATTTCTATTGTCTGAACACATTCCTATATGAAAGTCGTTTGGTCCAAAGATTATAATATCTCCTGGTTGGAAGTCCTTTGGATCTTTTAATTTATTTGTCAAAACTTTGCAGTAATTTTCAAAAAATGGTCTTAATGTCTTAACTCTTCTAAAGTCAATGTTGTTGTCGGGCTTTTTCACCATTGGGTAGTTCTGTGGGGACCTTTCTATATCTTTAATTAGCATGGATCTTAAAGAGTAACCTGCTTCTCTAAAGGCTCGCCAAATGACATCGGTGCAAACGCCGCTATATTTATCTGGATAGCCATTGTTATCTTTTACATAATCGGGAACGTATTTTGGATGGTTTTTTGCATCTTTTCTTGCGCCGTTTACAAAGTCCGTATAGTCATCTATTCCATTTTCATTGTAATCGGAGTTTGATTTTATATTTAATTTTTTAAATTCTTTATTCTTTCCATCTTCAAATAAAAATCTACTAAAGATTGGTCCATTTAAAATAATTCTTGCATCTTCACTTTTGTAAAGAAATAGAACAAATAGGGCTGTTATTATTAAAATTGGAATTATAATATATCTTTTTTCTGTTTTCATGTCGCCACCTTTTCTTAGCTCTATTTTATACTTTATTTCATTATATTTCACTAACTTTGACATATTGTAACAATTTTCACCCTTTTAATGTTTTTATATTAGATGTAGAATGTATGAGAGGAGATTTTTATGGATGAAAATAATTTAAAAGATGTGTACTTAACATGTGAAGAGCCTTTTATATATAAACTTTTAATTACTGTGGGAGGCTTTTTTGGAGCATATACTTTTATACTGCGAGGGGGAGTTTTTTGTAATGCCCAAACTGCCAATGTGGTGCTTTTTGCCATAGCTCTTGGTAAAGCTGATTGGACCAGGGCAATGCATCTACTTTTACCGATTTCAGTATACTTTTTTGGTTCCTTTTTGTCGGAACATCTTGGAAAAACCATAAAAAAATTTTTCTTTTTACGATGGGATACCTTATTAATTGGAATAGAAATCATAATTGTATTTATTTTAGGTTTACTTCCAAAGTCTGCGCCGGACCAAATATGTCAGGTTGCGTTAAATTTCATTTGTTCAATGCAGTTTAACACCTTTAGACAAGTTCGCGGAACACCGGCAGCTACAACTTTTGTAACAAATCACATTCGTCAAGTTGGTTCAAACCTTTCCGTTTATTTGAGAAAGAAAGATGATTACTCTAGGAATAAATTAAAGATTCACGGCTCTATGATTTTTTATTTTATTTTGGGAACCGTGCTTGGAACTGTAAGCATTAAATTTTTTGAATATAAATCAATTTGGGGAGCTTGTATATTACTTTTGATTATCTTTGTAAAACTTTTTTATGCAGATAGGGTAATTGAAAGGGAAATGTTTAATAGAAAACCCCATGGACATTAAAACACCGACCTTATGGCCGGTGTCTTTATAGAAATTTCATTCTACTTGGATCAATATCTCTTTCTATTTCGTGAAATCCTTTAATGACTATGTCATTTTCTTTAATGATTTCTTCAATCTTTTCCTTGTCTTCTATGTTGTCATAGAGAATTGATATTCCACAACACACATCTAGAACCCTTGGTGTTGGGGCGATAGTTGCTTTAATATTATTTTCTTTTATAAGCTTGTATAGCTTTTGACCATTTTGTACGTCTTCAAATAAAATATAGTTTTGTTTACTTTTCATTTTCAATCATTTCAACGAATGCTTCGATTCTTGTCTTTAATTGTTCAGCGTCTTCATCAGTGTAGTCTGTTTCAATTCCAAGTACAGGAATTCCAGCTTCTTTAAGTTCCTTTTCTACTAAGTGACCTTCTGTATCATAGATGTTACAGAATTTAAGGTTAACGTCTATAACTCCATCTACATTATATTCTTTTGCAAGTCTTATAATGTCTTCAATTCTTTCGTGGTTTGGAGTATAGCATGCACAGTTGATTCCCTTCATGTATCTATCTGTTAGATGTGAAACCATTTCTTCTATTGTGTCGCCAGATTCGTCAACTGTAAGTTCAAAGTATCTTGAACCTGTACACATTTCTTCACATACTACAGCTGCTCCGCTGCTTTCTATAATGTGATGTAGTTTCCAGTTTGGAATTGAAAGTGGTGTTCCTGTAAGCATAAGTCTTGTAGCACCTTTCTTGTAAACAGAAACATTTTCTTCTTTTCTCTTATCAAGTTCATCACAAAGTTCATTAACCATTTTTGCAAATCTTGTTGGGTCGTCATAGAATGCAATTTGTGAAATAAGTAGACAGTCTTTACCGCTTATTGGCACATTGTCTAATTTTCTAAATTCCCAAAGTCTTTGCATAGCTCTTCTCTTGTTGTTAAGTAGAACTATTGCATCATGTAGTGATTCTGCAGTAAGTTTGTTTCCTGTAAGTTCTTCGATTCTGTCTATGTATCTATAAACTTCGTCCTTAAAGAACTCAACGTCTTTATCTCTCTTCATTTGTGGTAAGTCAAAAACGTACATTGGTGCATCTTTTGATAGGATTTCCCAAGCTTTTTTCTTACCATCACATGTAGTTTCTCCAACGAATAGATCTGCTATTCTGAAGAAAGGACAAGTTCTTTCAAATCTAGCACCTAAAGATGCTTTTATTAGTGGACAAGTTGCTGTTGGAAGATGTTTTTCTCCTCCTGGTACCCAGAATTGTGATCCTGAGCAAAGTCCAGTATTAATTGCTCCACAACCGAATACAACTTCATCAGGAACGTGGATACAGAATGTTCCTACTACTTTTCCGCCATTTTTTTGGAACTCTATTAGTTCTGCTGGTCTGATTCCGTGGATTTCTGCAACAACCATGTTGAAGTAATCCATTTTTTCTGGTCTGTTTTCTTGTGATAGATAAACATCACCAAATGCTTGTGGTAGAACTTCACATAAAACATCGTGTGTTTCTACGTCCATTCCTAAATTTTCCCACATTTCTCTGTAATCTGCCATGAATTATTCCCCCTTAATATTCAATGGATTTATTTTCAATATCAAATTGGTTACAACCTCGAATTATGTAGTCGGGTTTTAAATCAAACTTTCCATATTTTTCTTCTATAAATTCAAAACCACTACTTTCGTAGTTTTTATGAAGTTCTCCCTCACAAAAATAACCTTCATTGATTAATTGAACAATTTTTTTATAAATTCCAGCTCCCGCTTGTATTTTAGCTACTTTCTTCTCTCTAAAACTTCCATCAATATGTCCCCCTATAAATGAAAGTCTCTCATCTATATCAAAAATAAACTTAGAAAAGTATTCTACTTCGTATATCCTTTTCTCATCCAAATCACATTTTCTTAGCTTTTCTATTGCACTTGAAATCTGCTTTGACTTTTCCACAATATCCACAAATTTATCCATATTAAAAGGCTCTTTTGACTTTTCTTCCATAAATTTAATTAGAGATTTGTAATCGTTGTCTTTATAAAGATAAACTTCTTTGTCCGTCTTCTCCTTTAATTTTTCATATCTTATCTTACAGCTATCATCAACTATAAAAAACTTTGAAGAGAACATGAATGGACATTTGCCAAGTTCCAAATATGCAAATGAGGAGTTTAACATATCACAGTAGTTGTTATCGTCATACCCTTCAGTAACATGTCTATCAATTCCATATGAGTATAGTCCCTTATAACCAAAGCTTTCTACTATCTCCCATGGAACTCTCCCCCAAAGCGAAATAACTTTACCTGTTTCACTTAAAGTCAGTGCTTCAATATAAGCATTTTTTCTTATATCTAAATATTCCATTATTTTGCAAGCATTGCAGCTCCTATGGCACCTGCAAATCGACCATCCTCATGGGTACTAACATCGGCTTTTAAAAGTTCTTGCAAATGTTCAACCATGTAGTCATTTCCTGCAAAACCGCCTGTTAGAAAATAGTTGTCTGACTTAGGAATTCTATTTACAAGTATAATAACCTTGTTGATTATTGAGTGAATAACTCCACATGCAATGTCTTCCTTTGGTGTTCCCTTACCGATTAATGAGATGATTTCAGTTTCTGCAAATACTGTACACATGGATGATATCTTTATATCTTTTCCTTTTCTTGCAAGTGCAAACATCTCATCTAGGTCCACACCCAGTCTTCCCGCCATTACCTCTAAGAACTTTCCTGTTCCTGCAGAACATTTGTCGTTCATCTTAAAGTCGTCTACGAAGTTGTCTCTGAAGCTTATAACCTTTGTGTCCTGTCCACCAATATCTATAATCGTGATATCTTTTCCAGGATTAAAGAAGCTTGCTCCCTTTCCGTGACATGTTATTTCTGTTATAACTTTGTCAGCGAAAGGTACAGAAACCCTTCCATATCCAGTGGCAACAACTTTTCTATTATCCTCTGTTACTCCATTTGCTAAAAGCCATTCTTCAATATCTCTACTAGCTTGAACTGAACTCCAGCCTGTAGGCATGACTTTTTTAAAAACAATTTCTTTTTTTGAATCATCTAGTACAACAACTTTTGAAGCTGTTGAACCTATATCGATTCCAACATTATACATATGCATCACCAGATATATTATATCATTAAATATTAATCTTGAAAAATTTATTATTAAATTTTATATTTCCTTCTTTTTTAAAAAATATTATATTAATAATCCTTTGAGAAAATAAAAAACACCCTCTTGTTTCCAATAGAGGATGTTTTAATTTTTTATTTTACAAATACTTCGTATGCTTTTGAAGTCATATATGCATCTGCCTTTGAAAGTAGTTCTATAGGTGCATGCATTGAAAGCATAGCTGTTCCAATGTCAACAACTTCTGCTCCATATTTTGCAAGTATATATGCAATTGTTCCGCCACCACCTTGGTCTATCTTTCCAAGTTCTCCAGTTTGCCAAATTACACCATTTTCATTGAATAGGGTTCTAAGTTCTTGTAAAAATTCTGTATTTGCATCGTTTGAACCAAACTTTCCACCTGATCCAGTGTATTTTGCAATTGCCACACCATGTCCCATAAGTGCCACGTTATTCTTTTCTGTAACTTCTGCAAAGTTAGCGTCAAATGCAACTGTAACGTCTGCTGAAAGAACCTTTGAATTTGCAAATGCTCTTCTTAAGAGTACATCTGAATAGTTTTCGAATTGATTATTTAAAATCTCTGCAACCATATTGTGGAAGTAGTTCGCTCCCATGGATGCATTACCAACAGATCCTATTTCTTCTTTGTCAACGAATAGTGAAACTGCTGTTCTCTTAGGACTTTCAACTTTTAACATAGCTTCTAGGGATGCATATGCACAAACTTTGTCATCATGTCCATATGAGGCTATTAGAGATCTATCAAATCCAACATCTCTTGACTTTCCTGCAGGAACTATTGTAAGTTCTGCAACTAAAAAGTCTTCTTCCACAAGCCCATATTCCTTGTTTAAGTATTTTAAAATACTATTTTTAATAGGACTCTTATCATCATCTTTGTCTTTATATGATCTGTGGCCGATGATTACATTTAATTGTTCTCCTGTAATTCCTTCGTCCATGGATTTCTTTCTTTGGTCCTTTGAAAGGTGAATTAGAAGGTCTGAAATATAAAATATTGGATCATCTTCTTTTTCTCCAATTACAATATCTAGCTTCTTTCCATCTTTTGTGAAAGCTGTTCCATGAAGTGCTAGAGGAATTGTAGCCCATTGATATTTCTTAACTCCACCATAGTAGTGGGTCTTGAAGTATGCCATATGTCCTTCTTCATAAACAGGATTTTGTTTTAAATCTAGTCTTGGTGAATCTATATGGGAACCAAGTATATTCATACCTTCTGTTATGTCTTCTCCAACAACCATCATAATCACTGATTTGTTCTTGTTGTTTAAATAGATTTTGTCACCTTTTTTAATTTTGCCCTTTAAAGCTTCTTCTAGACTTATATATCCATGTTCTTTAGCTTTTTCAATTATTGTAACTGTAGCTTCTCTTTCGATTTTTGCATGGTTTAAGAAATTTTTATATCTTTCGCCATATTCAAAAATTTCTCCTATTTCTTTTTCAGAAAGTTCTTCCCAGATATTTTTCTTTTCATAATTTAAATTCATCTTTACCTTCTTTCTATTCTTTAGCCCACCGGATCTTCCTTAGGATTTCCTATTTCTTCCGGTCCTCTTATTTGGTCTTTGTTTATTACTTCTAACAACTTGTCAGGTAGTGATTTTGTTCCACCAACTACAATTAATCTGGTTATTTCACCACCTTTAATATAATCTACTATCTCTTTGTCTATTGCCTTTGACGATGATAGTAGTATTGGTCCACTTACATACTTTGCAACATTTGATGCACAAAGTGCATCTGGAAAGTCTTCGCCACTAACAAGAATTACTGTACGAACATCACTAAAGCCCTTTTTAGCTACATCTAAAGAGGTTAGATATCTGTTTTTACCTGAAAAATTGGTCTTTTCTATCTTGTTAAGATTATTGTTATATAAAATACTAGGATTAACAGAACCCTTTCCCCCAACAGTAATTCCCTTTTTGCTTCCAGAATTTTGTATATAGCCAAGGTTTTCTTTTTCCAAAGTTTTTCCATCTGTTAGTAGTAGTGGTATTCTTGTCGTTGCAAGGTATCCACTTGCTGAAAGTGAGTCGGCAAAGTTTTGTCCATTTGCAATTGCAAAATATCTTTTATCATAATTCTTACCAGAAGTTTTAATAAAAGTTGCAACTTTTGCTGCAGTATCTACTCTGTTTTTACCTGCTATTCTCTTTACGTTATATCCATTTAGTCCTTTTAAAGCACTTTCTGAAATTGCATTTGTTCCACCAACTATATAGACATTTTTAACTTGTAATCTTTGAAGTTCTTGTTTAACTTCCTGTGGTACTTCTGTTTTTGACATAAGTAGAACCGGACCATTTAATACAGAGCCTAATACTCCTCCAGCAAGTCCATCTGCAAAGTTATCTCCACTTACTAAAACTGCATTTACAGTCTTCTTATAAGATACTTTACTAGTTTCTACAGCTGTTCCATATCTACTTCTTTCAGAAATTCTGTATAGATAAACCTTTTTATTTGCAAGGGCTTTTGTAGGTAGACTCATTAGACAAACTAAAAGTAATAATAAAATTTTCTTATTCTTTATCATTTATTCCATCCTTTTCAAATTCTTCTCTAAACTTTTCCAAAGCCTTCTTTTCAATTCTAGAAACGGACATTTGGCTTATATCCAGCGAATTTGCTATGGAAATTTGAGTTCTTTTTTCAAAGTATCTCTCTATGATGACTTTTTTCTCAACTTCATTAAGTCTTTCCATAACTCTATCTATCAAATCTTTTAATTCAATTTTTTCATAATCTTCGTCTAAAACTCCAATTAGTTCTTGAATATTTACTTCCTTATCATCATTTTGTGAGTCGTAGGTAAGTTCAAGTGATGAAGGTGCATAGACCTTACTTCCCTCTATTGCTTCTATTACCTCTTCTTCTGAAACCTCTAAATAGTCTGCAATATCGCCAATAGTTGGCGTCTTTTGAAGATGTTGTGAAAGTTGAGTCTTTGCATTATTAACTTTTTTTGACATCTCTTGGATTCTTCTTGGAACTCTAATAACCCATCCTTTGTCTCTAAAGTACTTCTTTATTTCTCCGACTATGGTAGGGGTAACATAGCTTGAAAACTCAAATCCTCTAGATATGTCAAACCTGTCTATAGCCATGATTAGTCCAAGGCTTGCAACTTGGAATAAATCGTCGTACTCTATTCCTCTGTTGGCATATTTTTTCGCAAGGATTTCCGCAATATAGATATGTCTTTCTATAAGTTCTGTCCTTATGGCCATGTCTTTAGTTTTATCATATTCTTTAAAAAGTTCTTTTGTTTCAATATTTTTAAGTTCTTTTTTATCTCTGGTCATAATTTCTAGTCCTTAAGCGTTTTACTAAGTTTAATTAGTCCTTCCTCTATTGAAACTTCATCCATAAGAGTTTCTAAAATAATTTTAGCAAATTTATTTATCTCTATTTTATTACCATTTGGTCTTATTGCTACAACTTCAATATCTAGTTTGTCTTCTGATGAAAAGAATACTATTTTAACCTCTTTTGCACTTCCAAGTAAGATATTTAAAGCTTCACTAAGTGAAACTTTAATATCTTCAACTTCTTCAATGTCAAATCCAATTTTGTTTGCAATAAATGATACATTTAGTCTTGCAAGGGCAATGTTTTCTGGAGTGTATTCAAATGATAAATAATATTTTTCCATATTCTACTCCTTAATATTGAAGAGTTTGTCAAGTTCAGTTATTTCAAATATCTGTTTGACATTCGGTTTTATCTCCTCAATACTTATGGTCTTTTCTTGTTCTTTTATGTTGTTATATATACTTATTAAACTGCCAAGTCCTGTGGAATCAATGAAATTCAACTTCTTGGCGTTTATTAGTATATCCTTTGAGCTAGGTACTTTATTTAGTACCGCATCTTTAAATTCGTCACTTGAATAGGCATCTAAATCTCCATCGAGGGAAATTTTAATTAGATCTTTTTCTTCGTTAATATCGTAATTTAACCCCATTTGTACCTCCATTATTCGATTTCTTCTATATATTTTGCAACTGCAACAATCTTGTCAGCTTCATCATTTACTTCTCTGATTTTAACTCCCATGGTGTCTCTTCCTTTGGTTGAAACCTGTCTTACCTTAAGTCTGATAACATCTCCCTTAGCTGACATTAAAATTATTTCGTCATCAATTTTTACAAGTTTTGCAGATACAATATCTGAAGTTCTCTTTGAAATCTTGTAGGTTATAACTCCCTTACCTCCACGATTTTGTACCTTGTATTTATCTACTAAGGTCTTTTTACCATATCCATTTTCTGAAACAACTAGTAGATATTCGTTGTCCTTTAGAATATCCATTGAAACTGCTTCGTCACCTTCATTTAAAGTGATTCCCTTTACACCTTGGGCAGCTCTTCCTATAGGTCTAATGTTTTTTGCTTTAAATCTTATACATTGTCCCTTTTTAGTTATAATCATGGCCTCTTCATCTTTTCCAATTGACCTTACTGAAATAAGTTCGTCATTATCTCTTAAAACTATTGCAATTAGTCCTGATTTTCTAAGGTTTTCAAATAATTTTATCTTAGTCTTTTTAATGAGTCCAGATTTTGTTGCCATTAATAGGTATTTATCATCTTCGTCCTCATCAAATGGTATTGCAGCTTGTACAATTTCTCCCTTCGAAATTTGGATTAAATTTACAAGGGCCTGTCCTCTTGCCTGTCTACTTCCTTCAGGAATTTCGTAGGCCTTAAGAGTGTATACCCTACCTTTATTTGTAAAGAATGCAATGTTACTATGGGTTGATGTTACAAATAGTGAGTCAACATAGTCACCATCTTTTAGATTAAGTCCGATTACACCCTTTCCTCCACGATTTTGTACTTTGTAGGAACTTGCAGGGATTCTCTTTACATAACCATGTTTTGTTACAGTTATTAGAACATCTTCTTCCTCAATAAGCTCTTCTATGTCTATTTCATTGTAGTTAGGTTTTATCTTTGTTCTTCTACTGTCACCGAACTTTTCTTTTATCTCTGTAAGTTCATTTTTAATTATATCAAGAAGTAATCTTCTATTTGAAAGTATATCTTCAAGTCTTGCAATCTCTTTTATTAACTCTTCGTATTCATCTTTAAGCTTTTCTCTTTCCAAGCCTTGTAGTCTTCTAAGTCTCATATCTAGAATGGATTGAGCTTGAACTTCACTAAATCCAAATCTTTCCATAAGTCTTTCCAGAGCATCTGAATATGACTCTCTTATTATTTTAATAATTTCGTCAATATTGTCTATTGCTTTTAAAAGTCCCTCTACAATATGGGCTCTGTCCTTGGCTTTTTTAAGATCGAACTCTGTTCTTCTTGTAATTACTTCTTCTTGGTGTTCCACATAGTACTTAATAAGTTCTTTTAAGTTCAAAATCTTTGGAACTCCATTTACAAGTGCAAGGTTTATTATACCAAAGGTAACTTGCATCTGACTATATTTATATAGATTGTTAAGAACTATTTGAGCATTTGCATCTCTTTTTAATTCAATTACAATTCTAAGACCTTTTCTGTCTGATTCATCTCTTAAATCTGAAATGCCTTCAATTCTCTTGTCCTTTACAAGTTCTGCTATCTTCATAATGAGATTGGACTTGTTTACTTGGTAAGGAATTTCTGTAATTACAATTCTTTCTTTCTTGTGATGCTCTTCTATATTTGCAACCGCTCTTATTACAATCTTTCCTCTACCTGTATTATATGCATCGGAAATTCCCTGTTTCCCCATAATATGTGCTCCAGTTGGGAAATCAGGTCCTTTTATATATTCTCTAAGTTCATCTATTGTTATATCTCTGTTGTCGATGTATGAAACTATACCATCTATAACTTCTCCTAGGTTATGAGGAGCCATGTTAGTTGCCATACCTACTGCAATTCCTGAAGAACCATTTACAATTAGGTTTGGAAATCTTGATGGAAGTACTACTGGTTCTAGCTCTCTACCATCATAGTTTTCTTGAAAGTCTACAGTTTCCTTGTTTATATCCCTTAACATCTCAAGGCAAAGCTTGTTCATTCTAAGCTCTGTGTACCTTGGTGCCGCTGCTCCGTCACCGTCAATTGAACCAAAGTTACCTTGACCTTGTACAAGTGGATATCTCATATTGAAGTCTTGTGCAAGTCTTACTACTGCGTCATATATTGCTGAGTCACCATGAGGGTGAAACTTACCCATTACATCCCCTACAAGTCTTGCAGATTTTGTAAATCCTCTATCTGGGAACATACTTTGTTGTTGCATAGAATAGATTATTCTTCTATGAACGGGTTTAAGTCCATCTCTAACATCTGGTAAAGCTCTGGAAACTATAACACTCATTGAATAATCCAAATAGGATTTCTTCATCTCTCTATCTATATCAACATCTATAACATTGTCATGTCCTTTTATTAATTCACTCACTTTACCACCTCCTATGCATCAATATTTTGTGCATATACTGCATTTTCTTCAATGAACTCTCTTCTAGGTTCAACTTTGTCTCCCATAAGAATATTAAATGTCTCATCTATTTCCACAAGCTCTTCGTCGTCAATAGTTACTCTTAAAAGCATTCTATTTTCAGGATTCATTGTGGTTTCCCAAAGTTGGTCTGCGTTCATTTCCCCAAGACCTTTGTACCTTTGAACCTTTAAGTTTGAACCTCTTCCCAGTTCGTTAAGTGAAGAATCCAGCTCTTCTTCTGTGTAGCAATACCTTACAACCTTAGTACCTCTGATTATTCCATAAAGTGGAGGTTGGGCGATGTATATATGTCCCTCTTTTATTAAGTCCTTCATATATCTGAAGAAGAATGTTAGAAGTAATGTTCTTATATGTGCACCGTCAACGTCCGCATCGGTCATTATAATTATCTTTCCATAACGAAGTTTTGAAATATCAAACTCTTTTCCAATTCCAGTACCAAATGCTGTTATCATTGCCTTTATTTCATTTGAAGAAAGGGCCCTATCAAGTCTTGCCTTTTCAACATTTAAAATCTTTCCTCTAAGTGGTAATATGGCTTGGTATTTATTATCTCTTCCACCCTTTGCAGATCCACCGGCGGAGTCCCCTTCCACTAGGTATATTTCATTTACTGAAATATCTGATTCTATACAGTCTGCAAGTTTACCTGGCAATGTGGTATTATCTAAAATTGATTTCTTTCTAGTTAAATCCCTTGCCTTTCTAGCAGCTTCTCTTGCCCTTGCTGAAGACTGTGCCTTTTCAATTATGATTTTTGCAACTGCAGGGTTTTCTTCTAAAAAGATTGAAAGCCCTTCATAAAGCGTAGTTTCCACATCTCCTCTAGACTCTGAGTTTCCAAGTTTTGACTTGGTTTGACCTTCGAATTGTGGATTTGAAAGCTTTATTGAAACTATGGCAGTAAGACCTTCTCTAGTGTCATCACCTTGAAGATTTTGATCTTTTTCCTTTATTAAATTGTATTTTCTTCCATAATCATTTAAAGATCTTGTAAGTGCAGTTCTAAATCCTATTAAATGTGTTCCACCTTCTGTCGTATGAATATTATTTGCAAAAGGCAGTACATTTTCAGAGTATGAGTCTGTGTATTGCATAGATATTTCTACAGTACTCTTTTCTCTTTCTCCTATAATGTAGATTGGCTTTTGATGTAATACATTTTTATTTCTATTTAGGTACTCAACAAATGAGTTTATTCCACCTTCGTAGTGAAACTCTATCTTGGTGTCGTCTCTTTTATCTTCAAAGATTATCTTTATTCCACCATTTAAAAATGCCATCTCTCTAAATCTATTTATTAGAACATCTTTTTCAAAATTAATGGTTTCAAAGATTTCATCATCGGGCATAAACTGAATTTTTGTTCCAGTTTCATCTGTCTTTTCGCCTTTTTTTATTTCCTTTGTAACCTTACCTCTTGAAAACTCTTGTGTAAATACATATCCGTCTCTCTTAACTGTAGCCTTTAACCATGATGACAATGCGTTTACTACAGAAACACCTACACCATGAAGCCCTCCAGAAACTTTATATGCGTCATTGTTGAACTTACCACCGGCGTGAAGTATGGTAAGTACTGTTTCAAGAGTTGATTTTCCAGTTTGAGGATGCTTTTCAACAGGAATACCTGATCCATTATCCTCAACGGAAACAGATCCATCTTCATAAATGATTACGGTTATGGTATCTGCAACTCCTGCCAATGCTTCGTCAATACTATTGTCAACTACTTCATAAACTAAATGATGTAGTCCTTTTGGTCCAGTTGAACCTATATACATCCCTGGTCTAAGTCTAACTGGTTCCAGTCCCTCTAGAACCTTAATATTCTTAGCACCATAATCTCTATTTTGAGTCATATTTTTTCCTTTCATCTATACTTTTTAACTTTAAGTTTACTATCCTGTAGCTCAAAAACTCTATACTCTCCATCATATCCATTTATAAAAGATTCAGATGTTGCAGTTATTATACTCTGATAATCTTTAATTTCATTTAAAAGATAATTTGTCCTATTTTCATCAAGTTCTGAAAAGACATCATCTAAAAGAATTACAGGACCTATCTCTTTAATATCATGAAACATTTTAAGTTGTGCAAGTTTCAGTGTTAATATTAACGTCCTTTGTTGTCCCTGTGATAGAAATACTCTTGAATCCATATTGTTTATGAATATTTCTATATCGTCTCTATGTGGTCCCACGGAACTAAAACCTCTGTATAGGTCTTTTTCCAGGGAATTTAACATTTTTTCGTAAAGCATTTTATAATTACTTTCCATATCTTTATAACAGTCCTCCGACTGTCCGTTATATAAAATGCTAAGCTGTTCACTTTCATCCGTTAGCCTTATGTGAATGGTCTTTGCAAACTCTTCAATAATCCTTATATATTTAGATCTAACTTTTAATATCTTTGCACCTTCTTCTGCCATTTGCCTAGTTGATGCAATAATCTGTTCTTTAAAATACTTCTCTCTATTTTGATTTTTTAGTAAATGATTTCTTTGATTTAAAATATTGTTGTATTTTATTAAAACAATATTAAATCCTGGAAGGATTCCTGAAATAACCTCATCTACGAAGTTTCGCCTATAGGATTTAGTCTCCTTTATGATTTTAATATCTTCGGGAGTAAAGGTTACTATGTCGAAAAAAGTACGAAGCTTTTGCATTGTATCTATTTTATTTTCGTTTATCCTTACAACCTTTTGTCCATTTCTAGACAGTTTTACCTCTATTTTTTCTTCAAGTCCATCGGAGTTTATATCAGTTCTTATAAAGCTCTCACCTTTATCAAACTTTATCAGATTTTCTTGACTTACTGCCTTAAATGATTTTCCCTTGGCACTGAAGTAGACTCCCTCCAGTATATTTGTCTTTCCTACTGCATTAGATCCAGTTATTATGTTTATTTTGTCTGAAAATTTAATATTTAAATTGTCGAAATTTCTAAAATTTAAAAGATAACAGTTATTTATCTTCAAAACTTTCACCTATTTTATTACATAGACATACTGTTCGTACTGAACCTTATCTCCCTGTCTTAATTTTTTTCCCCTTCTGGTTTCAACTTCATCATTTACATAAACTTCTCCATTTTGGATTATTTCCTTTGCAATACCACCTGAAGAAGCAATGTTTACATACTTCAATAACTGTTCAAGTTTTATAAATTCAGTTTCTATTTTTACTTCTTCCATTATTGTCTCCCTAATCTAACCGGTAATACCAAGTATAAATACTCGTCTTCAGAATTTAAAGGATTGATGATACAAGGTTTTAAACTGTCATTTAAATTAAGTGTACATTCCTCTGAGTCTATTACCTTTAATCCGTCCAGTAGATACTTGGCGTTAAAAGCTATTTCCAAGTCGTTTCCATCTTTTTCACAATATATATTTTCAGACACATTTCCATATTCAGAGTTTGATGTAATGTGTATGTTATTGTCAGTTATGGACATTTTTACAAGATTTGCCTTTTCTTCCCTTGCTAATAGTGAAGCTCTTTCAAGGGCATCTTGAAAATCTTTTTTTGATACATCAACTTTACAAGTTGATGATGAGAATATTATTCCCTTGTAGTCAAAGAAGTTTCTATCTAAAAGTCTTGAATAGATTAAAGTGTCCCCTAAATCAAATACTATATTGTTTTTTACAAAACTAAGAGTAATATCTCCATCTTCAGGCATTATCTTACTTAATTCATTTAATGATCTTGAAGGTACAATCTCTTTTATCTCTTCAGTTATTTCACTGTCATATCTCATAAGTGCAATTCTAAAGCCATCAAGTGCAACAAAATTTAAATAATTTTCTTCAACTTCTATCATAACTCCAGTTAGTGAAGGCCTTGATTCGTCTATTGAAGCTGCAAATACAGTGTTTCTTATGGCCTTTTTCATAACCTCCACAGGAATTTCTATCTTTTTTTCCACATCTATATTTGGAAGTGGAGGATAATCGTAGGAATCGAAGCCAATAAGGTTGAATTCTGAATTTGCGCAACGAATTTGTATGTTTTCACCGGTAATATTGAATTTTATATTAGAATCAGGTAGCTTTCTAACTATATTTCCAATCATAGTTGAATTTATAACGATATTTCCATCTTCTTCTACAATACAATCTGTGGTGGTTTTTATTCCAAGTTCTAAATCAGTTGATTTAAGAGTCAATTTGTTGTCTTTTACTTCAAATAAAATTCCTTCTAATATAGGAAGAGTTGTTCTTGCAGAAATTGCCTTTTGAGCAATGTTAATGTGTTTTAATAATTCTCTTTGGTTTATTTCAAATTTCATTTTTTTCTCCTAATAACAATAATAAGAATTTAGTAGTAGTCGTAGTAGTACTGTGTATTATGTGGATAAGTGTGATTTTACTGATATCTATTTGTTTTTTGATATTTATATCCCTGTGAATAAAATATTCATAAATTTGAAGTTATGAACATTATCCACAGAAAAAATAATAAAAATAATTTTTTGGACTTATCAACATTTTATACACATATATATCAACATAAAAATGTGGATTATTCACCTTTTATAGTTTGAACTAAACTATTTATTTCTTCAGCAAAAGACATATCTTCGCTAATATCTTTAGTTATTTTATCAACCCCATGCATAATTGTGGAGTGGTCACGATTAAAGGACTCTGCAATCATAATTAGTGAAAGATCAGTAAGTTGTCTACACAAGTACATTGCGATTTGCCTTGGGTATGCAATTTGTCTTGCCCTAGTCTTTGATGACATGTCTTTCATTTCAAGGTTGTACTTTTCACATACCACTTCTTGAATGTATTCTAAAGTTACTGGTTTCTTTTCACTTTCTTCTATAACTTTATTTAGTGCAATCTTTGCCCGGTCTAAATCAATATCACCTTCTAAAAGTTGTGCATGTGCAAGTACTGTCATAAGGGCTCCTTCAAGTTCTCTTATGTTAGACTTCACATTCATTGCAATATATTCCAATATTTCGTCCGACACATAAGCGTGTTCCATATTTAATTTTGCTTTAAGTATTGCAACTCTGGTCTCGTAGTCAGGCATTTGAATGTCAGCCATAAGTCCCCACTCAAAACGTGATACAAGTCTTTCTTCCAAGGTTTCAATCTCCTTAGGAGGCTTGTCGGAAGATAGTATTATTTGTTTATTTTGAGCGTATAGATCATTAAATGTGTGGAAGAACTCCAGCTGCGTTCCAACTTTCCCAGCAATAAACTGTATATCGTCAATTAAAAGCACATCTATATTCCTGTATTTATCTCTAAATTGAATATTTTTTTTACTAGACTTATCACCTATTGATGAAATAAGCTCATTTGTAAATTTTTCGCTACTAATATACATCACTTTCAGTTCAGGATAGTTATCCATAATCTCATGGGCAAGGGCCTGCATCAAGTGAGTCTTTCCAAGTCCTGGACCTCCATATATAAATAATGGATTGTAAGCTGTTGCAGGATTTTTTGCAACTGCCATTGCCGCTGAAAGTGCAAACTCGTTACTCTTTCCCTTTACAAAGGATTCAAATGTATATTTTGGGTTTAACATTTGCTCTATTTTAAGTTTTTCCACATCTTCTTTGGTAGTGCTTACTTCCTGTTTGTTGTCATAGAAATACTGTTGGCCTCCAGGCTGAACTTTAACTTGATATTGACTGTAGTTTGAGTCGGTTGGAAGTACTATTTTTATAGAAGCTTCAGTTTTCAGTATAAAACTAAGTATTTCCACAATATCATCTAAGTATCTCTTTTCGATCATCTTTTTGGTAAAACCATTGGGAGCGGAGAGTACAAGTTCAGAAGATGTCAGTTTGATTGGTTTTAATGCCATAATCCATGTTTCAAAGACTACCGTATCCATATTTACTTCGAGAACAGAAAGCAATTCAGACCATAAAGTATTGAGATCCATTATTCACCTCCGTTATGCACATATTAATCCACAATATCATGATAACTTTTTATTGTTATGTTCAAGTTATTTAAATTTGTCCACAAAAACATGAAGTTATCCACAAAAATATAAGAAAAAGCCAAAATTACTTAAAAAAAGAGAGAATTAGCCATTTTAATTGTACAAATTCCCTTTTCAATGTGGGGTTATCCACAAAAGCTTTTTTAAAATTGTGAATTAAAATTATTTTTTACTGCTATTATTATATCAAATAGAAGGTTTTACTTCAAATAAAAAACTATGTTAAGGTATTGATTTTTCAATGAATATTTCATTTATCCACAATGTTTTGACGAAAAGATAAAAAATGATTAAAAAGTACTATTTTTTTCATGATTTTCTTGACAGTTTCGCCTCTCGTCTATATAATCATCATAGTGTTTTGTATTTTTTTATGGAGGTGAAGAAGTTGAAGAGAACATATCAACCAAATAGAAGAAAAAGAAGTAAAGACCACGGTTTTAGAAAGAGAATGTCTACTAAGGGTGGTAGAAGAGTTTTAGCAAGAAGAAGAAAAAGAGGTAGAAAAGTTATTTCAGCTTAGGCCATTTTAATGGTCTTTTAATTTATTTATGGAAAAAGATAAAAGATTGAGAAGTAATGGAGATTTTAGAAGTGTTTACAAAAAGGGCGATGGATATTTCAATAGGAATTTTACCTTTATTGTAAAAAAGAATAATTTACCTGGATCTCGTGTTGGTTTCTCCATTACTAAAAAATTTGGAAATGCCGTTACTAGAAACAAAATGAAGAGAAGACTAAAAGAGATTTTTAGGCTAAACTTTGACTCTTTGATTCAAGGCTACGATATTGTAGTAATACCAAAACAAAACACTAAAGAGTTAAGTTATGAAGAGCTTGAAAAATCTTGTATGCATCTTATAAGGAAAATATCAAAGAAGGTGAAATAATGAGAAAAATACCGATTTTTCTAATAAGACTATACCAGATATTTATTTCGCCATATTTAGGGCAAAACAAGTGTAAGTATTACCCTACATGTTCAAATTATGCCATACAGGCTTATAAAAAATATGGAGTGTTTAAAGGCACTTTATTATCTGCATGGAGAATTTTAAGATGTAATCCTTTCAGTAAGGGCGGCTATGATCCATTAAAATAAGATTAGGAGAGTATATGACAAAATTACTGAGTTCGATAATTGGCAAGATACTTGAAGTAATTTATCTTACTGTATCGAAAATTGGAAATGAGCCAAAGAATATTTCCTACTTTGCAATATCAATTCTTATACTAACATTGATATACAAATTGGTAATGTTTCCGGTTACAATTTCCAATCTTAAAATGCAAAAGCTAAATGCAAAGTTCCAACCGGAACTTAAAAAGCTTGAAGCGAAATATAAACATGACCCTCAACTCTACCAACAAAAGGTTATGGAGTTTCAAAGGGAAATGGGTTATAATCCGCTAGCTTCCTGCTTGCCTATGCTTATACAAATTCTTATTATTTGGGCACTTTTCCCTGTAATGAGAGAACCTCTTAAGTACTTGGAGTTAAGTAAGGATATAAACCTTAATTTCTTTTGGATTAAGGATATAACAGTTGCTAATTCAAAGGATTTAATACTTCCTATAGCACTGGCTCTTACTCAGTTCTTATTTACAAAGATGATGACTCCAGAAATGCCTAAGGATGAAAATAATCCTATGCAGGGAATGAACTTTGCAATGCAATATGCAATGCCTATAATGTTCTTTTTCTTTGCAAGAAATTATCAACCAGCCCTATCCATCTACTGGATAACTGGTAATATCATTGAAATGATATTTAGATTTTTCATCAATAGAAACGATAAAGAAAAAGTAGTAAGCACTAAGGAAATTAAGAAAGGTAAGAAATAGGAAGGAGCTTAGATGAAATCGACAGTTAAAGTGGCAAAAACCGTTGATGAAGCGGTTGAACTTGCTATTAAGGAACTAAATTGTTCAAAGGAAGAAGCTGTTATAGAAGTAATAGAGGAACCTAAATCCGGTATATTTGGACTTTTTGGTTCAAAAGATGCCATGGTTAGAGTTTCATGTGAAGAAGATATAAGTAAACTTTTAGATGAAGTTATATCCGATAACAGCTCCAAAGTAGAAAATAATATTAAAAAAGATACTAAACCAGAAAAAGTTTTAGAAAAAGTAAGTGATGAACCTGTTAAAGTTTCAAACAAAGAAATTTCAATTGAAGAAGAAAAGGTTGAAAAAACTGAAAAGGTTGAAGAAGTTGAAGAAATTTCAGATGAAGAGATAGAACCTATTGAAATAGACGAAGAATTTAAAACAAAGATTAAATCATTTTTAAATTCTGTTATTCAAAAGATGGGTATCGAATCAAATATCGAAACTTTTACTGATGACTTTGGTATTAAATTTAATATAATTCCTATGAATGAAAATGATATTGGAATTGTTATTGGAAAAAGAGGGGAAACTCTTGATGCAATCCAATATATTGCAAACCTTGTTGCCAATAGAAACACTGACAGATACATTAGAATTTCTGTGGACTGTAATGGCTATAGGGACAAGAGAGTTAACTCTTTAAAATCTTTAGCTAGAAAAATGGCTAACAAGGCTATTAAGTACAATAAAAATATGAGATTGGAACCTATGAATCCATTTGAAAGAAGGGTAATTCACTCAAGTCTTCAATCCTTTGATGGAATATATACTGTGAGTGAAGGTAATGAACCTTTCAGAAGAGTGGTAATTAAAATAAAAAAAGATTAGGAAAGATAAAAGTCTGCTATTGCAGGCTTTTCTTTTAGTCTTTTTCATATGGTATAATCATAAAAAAGGATGTGACTAAATGGAAGATACAATTACAGCTATTTCAACAGCGACAGGAGAAGCTGGCATTGGAATTGTAAGAATGAGCGGTAAAACTGCATTTGAAGTGGCTAATAAAATATTTAAACCTAAGTCTACAAATAGAGATTTTGAAAATAGAAAACTTATTTATGGTCATATTTATGACAAAGACGAAATAATAGACGAAGTACTAATCAGCTTTATGAAGGGACCTTCAACCTATACAAGAGAAGATATGGTTGAAATATATACCCATGGTGGTATTATCGCCGTTAGAAAGGTGCTTGATCTAACTATAAAAGAAGGTGCAAGAATTGCAGATAGAGGTGAGTTTACCAAAAGGGCCTTTTTAAATGGAAGGCTTGACTTGTCTCAAGCAGAAGCTGTTATAGATTTAATAAAGGCAAAGACGGACAAGTCCTATGAAGCCTCTATGAACCAACTGGGAGGTTCTCTAAAAAAAGAGATTAAGGAACTTAGGGATAAAATACTAGATCAACTTGCAAGGGTTGAATATACCATAAACTTTACTGAAGATGGCCAGGAAGAGCCAGACAAAAATATTATTTTACAAGAGGGTCGAGAAGTTTTAGAAAGGCTTGAAAAGTTATATAATTCATCCAATAAGGGAAAGATTATAAGAGATGGGATTAACACAACCATTATAGGAAAGCCAAATGTTGGTAAGTCTTCACTATTAAACTCCCTGGCAAAGGTGAACAAGGCCATAGTTACAGATATTCCAGGAACTACAAGAGATGTTATTGAGGAGTACATTGACCTTGATGGCATAATGCTAAAAATTTCAGACACCGCAGGTATTAGACACAGTGAAGATATTGTGGAACAAATTGGCGTGGACAGATCTTTGGACTACGCAAAGACTGCAGACCTTATAATTGCCATATTCGACCTTTCTAAGCCATTGGAAGAAGACGATAAGAGAGTTATGGAATTACTTTCAAAATGCAAATCCATAGTTCTACTAAACAAGTCAGATTTGGAAAGAAAGTTTGACATAGAGAATTTAGATATTGACAGTGAAATTCCTGTAGTTGAAGTTTCCATCAAGGAAAACAAGGGAATTGAAAGTTTAGAAAAAGAGATTATTAATATGTTTTATCAAGGGGATATTAAATCATCTGCGGACCTTTTGGTTACCAATGTAAGACATAGAGATATAATTAAAAAGGCTATGGACTATTTAAAGTCATCCCTGGATGACTTGGAGATGGAAGTTCCAATTGACTGTATAGAACTTGATTTGAGATCTTCATGGGAAATTTTAGGAGAAATCACTGGAGAAACCATTGAAGATGACGTATTAGATAAAATATTTAGAGATTTTTGTATTGGGAAATAAGATGAAAATAAAAAAATATAAAGAAGAACCAGTAGACGTGGTAGTTGTAGGAGCAGGCCATGCAGGAACGGAAGCTGCCCTTGCGACTGCACGACTTGGACTTAAAACAGTAATAATGACAATGAGTTTGGATTCGGTAGCGGACTTGCCATGTAATCCAAATATAGGTGGTACTGGAAAGGGACATCTGGTTAGAGAGATTGATGCACTTGGTGGAGAGATGGCTCTAATTATAGACAAGACCTTTATTCAATCTAGAATGTTAAACACATCAAAGGGGCCGGCTGTTCACTCCTTGAGAGTGCAAGCTGATAAACCAGCTTACCATAGAGAAATGAAAAAGGTACTTGAAAACACAAAGAACCTCGACCTAGTTGAGGGAGAAATTACAAAGATAAATGTGGAAGATAACAGGGTGGTTTCAGTAGAGACATTAAACGGTGCCATTTATGAAACAAAGGTAGTAATTCTTGCTACGGGCACATACCTTAAGGGTCTTATCCTGCAAGGAGAGCTTCAAACAGAGTCGGGACCCCATGGGTTAAAATCTTCAAAATTACTTTCCGATTCATTAAAAGAACTGGGCATAGAGCTTAGAAGATTTAAGACAGGAACTCCAGCGAGGGTTCACAGAGATAGTTTGGAATTTTCCGTAATGGAAGTTCAACCGGGCGATGAAGAGATAATACCATTTTCATTTATGAATTTTGGAAAGGATATAAGTAGAGAGCAAGAGCATTGCTATTTAACTTACACTACAAAGGAAACTAAGAAAATAATTGAGGACAATTTGCATAGAAGTCCAATGTATGCAGGTATTGTAAAGGGTGTTGGACCAAGATATTGCCCGTCCATTGAAGATAAAGTAGTTAGATTTAGCGAAAGGGATGAGCACCAGGTATTTGTTGAACCTGAGGGCCTTGATACTAAGGAAATGTATATTCAAGGAGTGTCTTCAACATTACCGGAAGATGTTCAAAAAGAGATGTATAAGACCATTATAGGATTTCAAAATATGAAATTTATGAGATCTGCCTATGGAATAGAGTATGATTGCATCGATCCTACAATCTTAAAGAGAACCTTGGAACATCAAGATATAAATGGACTGTACTTCGCTGGACAAATAAACGGCTCATCAGGATATGAAGAGGCTGCGGCACAGGGACTTATGGCTGGAATAAACGCCTATTTAAAACTGAAGGGAAAGGAACCTTTTATATTGGACCGCTCCGATGCATATATAGGAGTTTTAATTGACGATTTGGTTACAAAGGGAACCAACGAACCATACAGAATGATGACGTCAAGGGCGGAGTATCGTCTAACACTTAGACAGGATAATGCAGACTTTAGACTTACAAAGTATGGTTACGACATAGGTCTTGTTTCTGAAGAGAGAATGGAAAAGACTAACGACAGACTTAAGGCAGTTGAAGACGAACTTAAAAGGCTTGACTCCATTAGAGTAAACCCAAGCGAAGAAAATAATAAAATAATCGAAAGCCTTGGTTCTACAAAACTTCAAAAATCCCTTAGTCTAACAGAGCTTATAAGAAGACCAGAGCTTGACTATGAAAAGGTAAGAGTCTTCGACAAGGAAGCTCCAGAATTAGATAGAGAAATAAAGATTCAAGTACAAACCCATATTAAATATGAAGGCTATATTGAAAAGCAAAAGCAACAAATCGAAAGATTTAAAAAGCTTGAGAGAAAAGATATAAGCTTTATTAATGATTATTCTGAACTAAAAGGGCTTTCCAACGAGGCTGTACAAAAGTTAAATCAAATAAGACCAGACTCATTGGGACAGGCCAGCAGAATTTCTGGAGTTAGCCCAGCAGATATAAATGTAATTCTTATATATCTTGAAAGTAGAAAGAGGAATAAAAATGACTAGCCTAATTAAAGTAATGGAAAGTGAAGGCATAGAGTTAACTGAGGAATGTGCAGAAAAGTTTGAACAGTTTAGACAGACTCTTCTTGAAACAAATAAGTATTTGAACCTAACTTCAATTACTGAAGATGAAGAAGTAAATTATAAACACTTTTTAGACTCCCTTCTTCCAATGAAAAAAATAGAATTTATAGAAAATGCCAAAGTCATAGATATAGGAACCGGTGGAGGTTTTCCAGGACTTCCTATGAAATTCTATAGAGATGATCTTGATATAACCCTTTTAGATTCACTTAATAAGAGAATAAAGTTTTTGAAAGATACTATATATAAAATGGAACTATCGAAAATAGATGCAATCCATGGAAGAGCAGAAGAGCTTGGTAGACAAAAACAGTATCGTGAAGTGTATGATTACGCAATATCAAGAGCAGTTTCAAGACTTAACACATTGGTAGAGTATAGTTTACCATTTGTAAAAGTTGGAGGATACTTTATATCCATGAAGGGACCTAGTGGAAAGGAAGAAGCGGAAGAAGCTAAAAATGCTATAAAATTATTAGGTGGAGAGATTGCAGATATAATAGAGTATCAACTTGATTATGAAGACTCAGATAGAACTCTAGTAGTAATAAAAAAAATATCCCATACCCCAAAAAAATATCCACGAGGTGGAGGAAAACCAAAAAATAAACCATTATAAAAAGACCCTCAAAGGCATGCCCTTGAGGGTTATTTTATTCTATGGGAGAAAGATGTTTGAAGTCAGGTCCTTTAAGTAGTGAAATAAAAGATCTCTTCAACTTATCAATGGATGAATAGTATAAATGTACTGTATCGTCCTTTATCATAAAAGTAGATTTATATATAAGCCAATTATCAAAGCCAGCTTCAGAAGGTTCCAATACCTTAATTGGATTTACAAAATTTACTCCATCCTTCGATGTAAGGACAAATAATGCAGATGTATCCATTTTTCCATCGGGACAGTCCATGGTTAAGCAGTAGTAGGTATCCCCTATCTTCTGAACTTCCAAATGCCAAGGATGATAGTTTGCCCAAGATCCCTTTTCCATATTCATAGGAACGACGGGAGTAAAAGTTTTTAAATCCTTGGACTCAGTGTAAACATAGGCGTCCTCCCCTATATTCATATTCTTACGGTAGTAAATCTTGTAAGTGCCATCCTCATATATAATAGAAGGTGCTCCAAGTCCATAACCACTTGTACCAAAGTCCATGATAACTTCAGGATCTGTAAAACTTTTTAAATCCTTTGTGGTCATTCTTAAAATTCTTGAAAGTCTTGTCTTCTTATTGGACTCCCTATACCAAAGCTCTAAAGTATCATCCTTTTTAAAAAGACATACATCTGAAAGATGGCAGTCTTGACTAGGCATAGTAAGAGGAGTTTTCAAATTAGGAATAGTTCTAAAGTTCACCCCATCATCAGAAACTACAATACTTGGATTTTCAGTAGAATCATTTAAAAAACTATATGGTGTAAATGCTAAAATGTACTCATATCCAAACTTACGGCTTGAGTCGTGGAAAATTGAAGGATGTATAGCCTGATTATCCGTTTCCACATAAGTTGGAATATCTAAATGATTAGGAGCATTAAATAAAAGTCCCTCGTTAACTATTTTAGATCCTATATAATCATTTTCTTCAATTGGAGAAGTATTTGTAGGTTCAATTTTTGTTTTACTTGAATCAACAGTCTCTATTTTATTACTCTTATTAAAAATTGCATCATATTTATTTATATAAATGGAGCCAGCTATAATTAAAAGCGATAAGACTCCAACAAATAAAAATCTTTTCTTTTTCAAATGTATCACCCATTAAATGATATCATATTTTTGGACTTTAAGATATTACAAAATTATTAAGATTGATTGTGGATAACTTTGTGGATATTTATAGGATAAACCTGTGGATAACTTTGTGGATAAGTAAGTGATTAGTATAAGTTAGACTGTATGAGTAAAATTAAAAATTAGAAATAAAACAGAGATATTAAAAGAGCTAAAAATACACATTAAAATGTGTATGAGTAATTTTATATTCTATTATGTAAATGAATTAAAAAAATGAAAAATTTGTTTTTGTGGATAAAATTTATTCACAAAAGTAAAATGTGGATAAAGTTAGAATTTTAAAATAAGATAACAGATAAAAAAATAGTATATTGATGGTAAATTTAAAAATAGTTAAAAAGATAAAAGAAATGTTTCACGTGAAACAGTGTTTCGAATTGAATTAAAATGTTTCACGTGAAACATAAATTAAGCAAGAAATACTTTGCCTACATTTAATTTACTTCCTTCATAATCCTCTATTATTTTTTTACTTAAATAAAAAGAAAGGTTCACAACTTTTCTTCTGACTTCATTTCTGGATCCTTTGATAGATAACCTATAGAGATTTTCTGAATCTTTATATCCTATGCCAAGATATACCAATCCACTATTTTCTCCTGGCCCAGCATATCCCGTAGCTACAATATTTAAATTAGAATTTGAAATCTCGCTTAATCCTCGTAACATTTCATTTGCTGTTTCAAAACTTACAGCAGTATGTTTCTTTAATGTTTCACGTGAAACATTTAATAGTTTCATTTTAACTTCCTCTGTATAAGTTACTGCGCCTAATTCTAAAACATTACTTGCACCAGCAATATTTGCTATGGAAGCTGCTATTAATCCTGCAGTTAGTGACTCTCCTGTGGAAACGGTTATTTTATTATCTATTAAAAAAGGAACAAAAGATTCTTCTAAATTTAATGAACTTTTAAATTCTTTTACTTCCTTTAATACTGTGTATTTCATTTTATCACCCAATTAGATTATAACTCAGTTCTTTTAATTTAAAAACCTTTGTTATATTGACTAGCATGTTATATAATGATGAATGGACAAAATAGGAGTTGATATAAATGAAGTTTACATCACTTTCCAGTGGCTCTTCAGGAAATTCCTTATTAATAGAAACTAACAAAACAAGAATTTTAGTAGACGCAGGCTTTACAGGCAAAAGACTGGAAGCTTTGATTAAAGACGCAGGTGTATTACCTGAGACTATAGATGCAATACTTGTCACTCATGAACACAATGATCATATTAAGGGAGCTGGCGTTATGAGTAGACGCTTCAACATACCGATTATTGCAAATGAAGAGACTTGGATAGCTATGATTAAAAAGATAGGTCCAATTAAAGACAATAATATTTTAGTTTTTAAAAATGATTATGATTTTACTCTAAGAGATTTGGATATTCATCCATTTAGCACTTTTCATGACGCTGCCAACAGCTGTGGTTTTGCAATTAATCATGGAAAAAAGAAAATATCTATAATGACAGATACAGGAACTGTAAATGAAAGAATAAAGAGACAATTACTCGGCTCAGATGTTTTGTTTATAGAGTCAAATCATGATCCAATTATGCTAATGAATGGACCTTATATACCGGCATTAAAGAGAAGAGTTGCTTCAACAAGAGGTCATTTATCAAACCTTGACTGCGCTTACACCCTTGAAGAGGTTCTTAGTGGAAATGGAGAAAAAGTTATTCTTGCACATTTGAGTGGAGAAAATAATACAGCAGAAATAGCCTATAACACAGTTTCAGATCATTTAATAGATTTGGGACTAGATATAAATAGAGATATTTCTCTAACTGTGGCAGATAGAAATGGCGTAAGTAATAGGATTGATATAAAATGAATGTTAAAGTTATAACAATTGGAAGTGTAAAAGAGAGTTTTATACGAGATGGTATAGCTGAATTTAAAAAGAGAATTAAACCCTATGCTAATCTAGAGGAAATTGAATTAAAAGAAACATTAATAACTGATGAAAGTAGTTCCAATATTGAAAAGGCATTAGATGACGAAGCTGATAAAATATTATCAAAGATTAGCAACAGAGACTATGTAATAGCTCTGGATGTTAAAGGAAGGCAATATGACAGTGAAGAATTTTCTAAAAAGCTTGAGGAGCTTAAAATTGACGGTTATAACGACTTTGTCTATATAATTGGCTCATCATATGGACTAAGTGAGAAAATTAAAAATAGAGCCAATTTAAAGCTATCTTTTTCTAAGTTCACTTTTCCACATCAGTTAATGAAGTTGATATTATTTGAACAAATTTATAGATGGATTAAGATTTCTAAAAATGAGCCCTACCACAAGTAGGGCTTATTTAGTTAAGTATTAATTCATGGTATACTAATAATGAGGTGTTAATTTGGCTGATAATGGTTTACAAAATGGCTTTTGTCCTCAAATGGTTGTAACAGAAGAATTAAAATCATTGGAAGATATTGAGAGAGCCATTATTAAAAGATATAGAAAACATATATGGTCCAAGTTTATTAAAGCTATTAAGGAATACGATTTGATACAGGATAATGACAAAATTGCCATTGCCATATCCGGTGGAAAGGACAGTTTGCTATTGGCAAAATTATTTCAAGAGTTACAAAAGAATGGCAAGAACAACTTTGAGCTGGAATTTATTGCAATGGATCCTGGATATCATGAAGATATAAGAGTTCTTTTAGAAGAAAATTGCAAATATTTAGATATTCCTGTAACTATTTACGATTCAGATATTTTTAAGGTTGCAGATAAAATTTCTTCAGACTATCCATGCTATATGTGTGCAAGGATGAGAAGGGGTTCACTATATGCAAAGGCAAAGGAACTTGGATGCAATAAACTTGCCCTGGGACATCACTTTGATGACGTTATAGAGACAAATATGTTAAACATACTCTGTGCAGGTAATTTCAAGACGATGATGCCAAAACTAAAGGCTCAAAACTTTGACGATATGGAAATTATAAGGCCAATGTACCTTATAAGAGAAGAAAGTATTATAAGATGGATGAGCTATACAGGCCTTATGCCGTTGAACTGCGCATGTATGGTGGCTGCAAAAAAGATTGGCTCAACTAGACATAGAATTAAAGATCTTATTAAACAACTTGAAGATGACGGCTTCACAAATGTTGCAATAAATATATTTAGATCTTGCGAAAACGTAGATATGGACAGAATACTTGGGTATATAAATGAAGATGGAAAACATTCATTTTTAGATAATTATTAGGAGGATATTATGAACAGTATATGCAAAGAAATCCTATCAGATTTGTACTATATAGGTGCAAATGATAGGGAAACAGAGTTATTTGAAAATATGTTACCACTACCTAGAGGGGTATCATACAACTGCTACTTGATTAAAGATGAAAAAACAGCACTTTTAGACACTATTAGAATTAATAAGTCAGGTGGATTCATTGAAAATATTAGAAATATTTTAGACGGAAGAACTCTTGACTATCTTGTAGTGCAACATATGGAGCCAGACCACTCAGGTTGCATCAAAGAAGTTTTAGAAGTTTATCCAGATGTTGTAATCGTTGGAAACAAGAGAACAAGAACCATGTTATACGATTTATTAGAACTAGAACTTTCAGATGAAAAGTTTATGGAAGTAAATAATGGAGACGTACTAAAACTTGGTAAGAGAGAACTTAACTTTGTAATGACTTCAATGGTACACTGGCCAGAGTCCATGGTAAGTTATGAACCAACTGATAAAGTGCTATTCTCACAAGATATATTTGGTGGATTTGGTACATTGGACGGAGCAATATTCGATGACCAAGCGGACTACTCAATTTACCAATCAGAAACAAGAAGATACTATGCAAACATCGTTGGAAAGTACTCAATGGTTGCTGCAAAGGCAGTGGAAGCAGTTAAAGGTCTAGATATTGATATAATTTGCCCTGTTCATGGCTTTGTATGGAGAAAGAATCCAGAAATAATCATAGAAGATTATAGAAAATGGTCAAACTACGAAACAGAAGAAGGTGTTGTTATAGTTTATGGTTCAATGTATGGAAATACAGAATCTATGGCAGACCACCTTGCACAGTTTTTAGCAGAAGAAGGAGTTAGAAATGTACAGATATTTGACTGTTCAAAGACTCACTTCTCATATATAATATCCGAAATTTGGAAGTACAAAGGACTTATACTAGGTTCAGCAACATATGACAACTCAGTATATCCAAATATGTATAATTTACTAAATCTATTGAAACACAATAAGATTAAAAACCACGCTCTTGGAATATTCGGTTCATACGGATGGAGCGGTGGAGCAGTTAAGGATATAAAGGCATTTGCAGAGGGAAGCGCTTTTGATTTAACAGAAACCATTGTAGAAGCAAGAGGAACAATGCACGAAGAGGAACTTGAAGGACTAAGAAAAATGGCTAAAGAAATGGCTGAAAAAGTTCTTGAAAAATAATAAAAAACTTAGGGAGATGAATTTCATCTCCCTAAGTAAACATATCAAAATATTCATTTTTTAAAGAATCCCTTAGATTTAAAATACTAGAAATTTCAATATTATTTTCAACAAGTATTCCCAATACATCATTTAAATTCTTATTACTTATTATTAATTCATTTTCTATTTTCAACAAATTCTTTGACTTAAGCAAATCAACAGCTTTTAAATCATTATCTGTAATTAATTTTAAAGAATCTAATGCATAAGAGTGGTATTCTATTATTTCTCCATCCTTTAAAAAAAGTATATCTTCAGTTAAATCATTTACATCATCTAAAATATGTGAGGATAGAATTATTCCTTTAGTTTCAGCTAATTTTAGCAATAGAGATTTCATTTTCTTTACAGATCCTGGATCTAGACCAGAAAGAGGTTCATCCAATAAAACATATTTTGTATCTGGAAGAATTGACAATGCTATCATAGATCGGTTTTTCATGCCTAAACTATAGGTTTTAATCTTATCATTACAAAAATGTGATACATCTGTTAGGTCCATTATCTCTTTAATTTTATTTTTAGATATTCCATATATCTTAGCAATATAATTTAAATAATCATATAAAGTCATTTCCCTATCCAAAATTGTATGGTCACCTAAAAAAGTCAAATGCTTTAGGATTTCTCTATTGTTAAAGTCTTCTCCGTCAACCATAATACTTCCCTTAGCTGAAAGTTTCTGGGATATGCAGTTTAGTAATGTTGTTTTACCTGCACCATTTGGAGCTACTAGGGCTTTAATACCTTTATCTAAATTAAAAGATACATTTGTCAAAACTTTTTTATTTTCATAGTTAAAATTTAAATTTCTAATTTCAAGCATATATTTCTCCTTAATTTTTTAATGCTAAGTAGATTCAATAAAGCTGAACAAAATATAAGTATAATCAAACCTAGAATAAAACTATATCCATTCGTACCATGATATGATCTTAGGAAACCTGAAAGGACAAAGTCACTATCTAAGTAAGTTGTAGGCAGTATAAGAGAATATTTTGTTAAAAAGCTTATAATTATCCCAATAAGAACTATGGAAAAGTAGATTCCAATAGTAGTTTTATTATTAAAAATTAAGCTAAAAAATACAAGCAATGAGTTAATCGCTAAAATTACTATGGTGGAAAATAAAGCATTTAGCAAGATGTACTTTCCAATAGAATAAAATTTGAAGCTGTCTTTAAAAGTTATTGCTACAGGATAATTAAAGTATCCTACTTTATAAAATACTCCTGACAATATAAATATTAGTCCCATAATGCTAAAATATATTACAACTCCAGGAATAAAACTTCCAACAAAAGCTTCTATATAACTTTTTGTAAAATCTTTTTTCAAAGAGATATTGAAGACTATATGATTCTTTCTCCATAAAAATATGGAAGTGAATAAAGGAATAGTTAGTACTAATAACAAGCTTAGCTTTAGATGGTAAAAATTATAAAGATTTCCAAAGGAAGAATTATCCTTAATAGTACCATAGTCTAAATATTCTCTAAATAAATAGTCTAAACTCAAATATCTACTAGAATCAAAGTTAGAAAATATTGGAGTTAAAAATGTATCAGGAATAGGAGCTTCCCTCTTCTCATATTCGCTAACAAAACTTTCATTTAATTTTAAAGTATGCTCAGAAGAAGTCATATCTTTTAAAAAAGGATTAAATTTGATACTAGAATCGTTATTCAATGTTGCTTTTTCCATATAATAATATTTTTCTGGGTCATTAAATCGATTTTTAAAAGATAAATAATGATCCAGACTCATTTTTGAATCTTCTACTATAGCTTTTTGAGTTTGTATTTCACCTTCTTCATAGTAATCCAATTCCAATTTGCTATCTTCATCAAGATTTTCTCTTTCCTCATCAGTTAGATTACGAGAAGAGTTGAATAATTCATGATAATTATCAAGAATTTTCTTTTTATTATTATAGGTATTATTATAAAGTTTGAAATTTATGTTAAAGTAATGGTTGAAGTTTTCAATATATTTTTGGTTATTTAAAGAAACTCCTCGTATAAAAAGAAGGGATATTAATAACAAATATGGAAAACTTTTAACAATAGGATATTTTACATAATAATTTAAAGTAAAAGGATTCTTCAAATAAATACCCTTTAAGTTTGACATAAAGTCTTTAATTTCAAGCTTAACAGATACAAATAAGATGATTATTGCAAAAGTAAAGCATAATGTAATAGTAATAATATTTCCTCTACTCAAACTTGAAAAATTATAATTATTTGAAAGATTAAAGAGATTTAGTTTAATTAAAGAAAAGTTTAGTAACTTAGATTTTGATATCTGTTCAATTGCTATTAAAGCTGAAAAAATTAAAACCAAAACTTTAAAATATAGTTTATTTAAAAGTTTAAACAAAAAGTTAAGAAATATTGAACAGATAGTGGCAAAAATTATGAATATTGCACCCTTATATAAAAATATATGAAATGGTTTTTCGATTATGTACACAGTGCTTCCATTTATAATCTGTGGATTAAAATAGTAGTAATCAAATTTTCCAATACCGTCCCCAAAAAGACATGTCAAAATTAGAATAAAAAACAACACACTTAAGCAAAATAAAATAAGTGTAATTATATAAAATATTAGGGATTTCAGTTTAAGTAAAAACAAATTATTATTAAGCCTTAGTGAAATTTTGTCTTGATTTAACACATATGCGCCAATCAATGATAATAGTATTAAAAGTGGGATATTAAATATTTTATTAGATTTTGAAGCAATCAATGAGTTAAAGTATACTTTATTCTCATCAATAACTTGAAAATCATTAGATTTTAGATTGTCATATCTCTTTATGACAAAGTCCATAAAATTTGAATCGAGAATGTTATATTCTTTATCAGAAGTATCTTTATAAAGATCAATAAGCTCTTTTTGTCCCTTTATGAAATCTTCCTTATCCATATCCGATGCTGGAACAGCATCGGCAAATTTAGACGCAGGAACTTCCTCACCTGAAAAAGAGGATTGAATATTTGATAACATCTCTTTTAGAGTTAAATAATAATCTATTTGTTCAATTGTTTTATTATCTTCATTTTTATAGTCAGGACTTACATTTTCATTTCGCTCAAATACAATGGAGTTTAAATCATTTTGGGATAGATTTTCTTGAAGGAAATTATAAACTTCAATTTCTAATAATAAATAGACTTCATTTTCTTTAGAAGCAAAATTATTTTTTTCTAAAGTGAACACAAAAGAACTTAAAATAACAGATATTATTAGAAGATAGATATGTATCTTGTTTTGAAAAAATCTTTTTGCAATCATAATTTCTCCTTATTGGTGGTAAGAGTAGGAAGTTTAAATATACTATCTCATACTTGGACAATCACTTATACAGTGACAGTAACCACTAAATTCGTAAGTAACCCAAGTATTATTTAAATTTACTATGTTTCGTCTTTTTAATCTACCAGCAAGAAATCCATCATTATAGCTTATATATTCAGGAATCTTTGTGCCTTTTCTATATGTTTTTTTTACAACGATCCATTTTTGATATGCTGCAGTAGCAGATTTATTTTCGTTAAGAGTTGTTTCACCAGCAAATGAAAATGTTTGCAATGGTAATAACAGTATTGCAGCTAATAATAAAATTTTATATTTAGATTTCATTTTTTTCTACTTATATATACTTCCTACTCACTACCATTAATTAAATTTTATCATGGTAAATAAAATTTATCAAATAATAAAACGAAACTGTCGAGAAGATTCCCGACAGTTTTATTTTATTCTGTTACAAGTTCAACGTCGTCCAAATAGTCAGGTAATACTAAATTATCTGGTTCTTGATCGGACTTTTTAATATTTACCGCTGCAACTTTATATTCTGCAGTCTTTGTAATTGGATCGTAAGCGTCGTTTGTAAGTTCGTTTACTGGAGACTCCCAGAAGTGGAAAGTCATCCAAAGCATACCTGGTTTAACTCTGTTTGTAACTGTTACTCTTGTCCAAAGTTTACCTCTTCTTGACTTAACTTCTATTACATCATGTTCAACTAGTCCATATTCTTTAGCAGTTATTGGATGAATTTCTGCAAGTTCACATGGTCTGATGTTGTTTAATGTATCAGACTTTCTAGTCATAACATTGTAGTGATATAACATTCTACCTGTTGCAAGTAAGATTGGATATTCGTCGCAAACTAATTCTGCAGGGTCTTTATGTTCTGCTGGCATTAATTTACCAACGCCCCTTGCAAAGATACCCTTGTGTAGGTATTTTGTTCCAGGATGTTTAATTGTAGGACATGGCCATTGTAGACCATTTTTGTCTATTCTTTCATAGGTCATACCTGCATAGGATACGGCAGATCTTCTGATGTCGTTAAATACATCTTCTGAAGTTTTAAAGTCAAATCCATTAACTCCCATAGCCTTTGCAATGTCACTAATAATCTTCCAGTCAAGTCTTGCTTGTCCAGGAGGATTTACTGCTTTTCTAACTCTTTGAACTCTTCTTTCTGTATTTGTGAAAGTTCCATCCTTTTCTGCATAGCAAGTTGCAGGAAGGACGATGTCGGCATGAGTTGCTGTAGGAGTCATAAAGATATCTTGTACAACTAAGAAGTCTAGATTGTCAAGGGCCGCCTTTACGTGGTTTGCATTAGGGTCTGATAACACTGGATCTTCTCCCATGATATACATTGCCTTAACATTGCCTTCATGGGCATTTTCAAACATCTCAGGTATTCTATAACCTCTATTTCTAGTTAATTTTGCATTCCAAATCTTTTCATATTTCTGGATGGTATCTTCATCATATGCATTGGCATATCCTGGGAAGTTATTAGGAAGTGCAGCCATATCGCAGGCACCTTGTACGTTGTTTTGACCTCTTATAGGGTTAACTCCCGCTGATTCAAATCCTATATGGCCTGTAATAAGGGCAAGGTTTGAAAGGGTCATAACATTTTCAGTACCATTTGTATGTTCTGTAATACCTAATGTATAGAAGATTCCAGCCTTTTTAGATGATGTATAGATATGGGCAGCTTCAACTAGCTTATCATAGTCTATGCCAGTTATCTTTTCAACTTTTTCTCTATCGTATTTTGAAACTACTTCTTTTAGTTCTTCAAAGCCTTCAACTCTCTCTTCGATATATTTGTGGTCAATTAGATCTTCGTCGATGATAATCTTCATAAGACCATTAATTAAAGCTACGTCAGAGCCTGAGTTTAAAGGTAGCCAAACATCTGCCATGGAGGCAAGTTCGGTTCTTCTAGGGTCTATTACAATAAGCTTACAGCCATTGTATTTAACAGCTCGTTTCATCTTATTACCAATAATAGGATGGGCTTCTGTTGCGTTAGAACCTATTACGAAAAGCACATCGGCGTTTTCGATTTCTTCAATGGAGTTAGTCATGGCTCCACTACCAAGTGTTGTTGCAAGACCTGCAACTGTAGGAGCATGTCAGGTCCTTGCACAGTGGTCGACGTTGTTGGTACCAAGGGCAACTCTCATAAACTTTTGGAAAGCGTAGTTGTCTTCGTTGGTAGTTCTTGCAGATGAAAGTCCTGCAAATGCGTCGCCACCGAATTCTTCTTTTATGTCTAAGAATTTATCTGCTATTGTATTTATTGCTTCATCCCAAGATATTGGCACAAATTCTCCATCAACTTTTTTAAGAGGTGTCTTTAATCTGTCGGGACTATTTATTAGGTCAATATGGCTTCGTCCTTTAACACATAGTGAAGTGCCATTAACAACTGCATCAGCTGCTGGAGTTACGCCAATTACCTTACCATCTTTAACATTTAAGTCAAAAGTACATCCTGTACCACAGAAAGGACAGGTTGTTCTAACCTTTTTGTCAATTTCCCAAGGTCTAGTTCCTATAAAGTGCTTGTTCACAATGGCTCCAGTAGGACATACGGATATACATTGACCACATAGTCTACAGTTGTCGTCTGAAAGCGGTAGGTCGAAACCTGCTGCTATCTTTGAGTTAAAGCCTCTTGAAACAAAGTCTATTGCAGTGGTAACTTGTACTTCTTTACATACTCTTACACATTTACCACATAGTATACATTTTGATTGATCTCTTAAAAGTACAGGGTTTCTCGCCTCTACTTCATAGTGTTTCTTTTCGCCTTCAAAAGTTGGTCTTACATCAAATTCATAAGCCAAGTTTTGAAGTTCACAGTGGCCTGTCTTATCACAGGTTAGGCAGTCTTCAACTGGATGGTTTGAAAGTAGTAAGTCAAGTACGGTTCTTCTTGTTTTATTTACAAGGTCTGTATTTGTCCTAACTACCATTCCGTCAGTTGCTGTAGTACAACATGTGGCTACGAGATTTCTAAAGCCCTCTACTTCAACGACACACATTCTACAACCACCGAAGTGGGAAAGGTTGTCGTCGTGGCATAGAGTAGGTATTCTCGCACCAGCTTGTCTACAAGCATCAAGCAGTAAAGTGCCTTCCTTAACCTGGATATCCACTCCATCAATATTGAGTTTTATCATATTCTCACCTTACCAAATCTCTCTATAACCTACGTTTATATACATTTCTTCAAGTCTTGTCTTATGAAGTTTTTCCATGTTCTTTAAATTTGTAAAGACTTCCTTCTTTTCCGGTTCATGAGCAGAATCGGACAAAGCTCCATACATTATCATTGCATCTTCTTCCCTCTTTATAGCAAGTGCTATTGCATCTGGGAAACTCATGTCTACGCTTAGTTCAGGAGCGTCAAGTGTCTCAGCGATTTCATAATCAACCGGTTCACTTAAGCTCATGGACTCCCCTTCGTTATCTCTGTAGTCTTCTAAGAATTTCTTGTGATCAAGTTCTTCATTTGCCAAGTCTACAAAAGTTTTATGAAGGAGTTTATCTTCTATTTTTTCAGCGGCCTTCATATAGAAATCATAAGATTTTTCTTCTTCGCCGATTGCAAAATCTATTACTTTTTTAAAATCTTCTCTATTCATTTTCTACCTCATCAAGTGCGTTCATCTTTTCGTAAACATTGTCTAAGTTCAAAGCCTTTGCCCAAGTAACTTGTTCAAATTCGTTACCTTCTTCATGATAAATCTTCTTATATGGCTTTTCAGGAAGGTCAACATATTCAAGTTCAGTTAAAAGTCTACCCCTTAAGCAAAGAGGTCTACCATTTTGAGGGTTTGCAGCTTCAACAGCAACAACCTTATTTCTGTCTATAATAAGTTTCATATTGCAACCATAGTCACATGATTTACATTTAACTTCTTTAATGGTTCTTTCCCAAGTTCTTCCCTTGCGGTAAGCTCTTCTGTCAACAAGAGCGCCAACGGGACATTCTACAACACATCTGTTACAAGATACGCAACCAGATTTTTCTAGGCTTGTGTCGTAGTCTGCAATTATCTTAGTATCAAAACCTCTGTTTCCAAATTGTAAAATTTTTCTATCAGGAACCACAGCACAAGTTCTCACGCATCTTCCGCATAGAATACATTTTGATTCGTCCCTTAGTATATATGGACTGGAAGTATCGGTGAAACCGGCCTTTTCGCTACCTCTTCTAGCTCCGTCATGAACTCTAAACTTAACATCATATCTATATGCAAGGTCTTGAAGTTCACAATTACCATTTTTTGAACAGGTTAAACAGTCAGAAGGGTGATTGTCCAAGTAAAGTCTTAGTAAATTCTTCCTAATTTGTACTATCTCGTCAGTTTCAGTATGAACCACCATACCTTCAGTGGCAGGTGTTGAACATGCAGTTACCAGTTTATTGAAACCTTCGATTTTAACAAGGCACATACGACATGAAGAAACCACTGGAAGATTTTTGCTATAGCATAGGGTTGGAATCTTTATCCCTACCCTTTTTGCAGCTTCTACTAAATTAGTTCCTTCTAAGACTCTTACAGGTTTATCATCAATAGTTAAACTAATAAATTTCATATTTATCACCTATTTAAAAACAACTGCGTGTTTAGGGCAAACTTCCATACAATTGCCACATTTAATACATTTTTCTTCGTCTATAACATGAAGTTTTTTAACTTCTCCTTCAATACAGTCAACAGGACAATCTCTCTTACATCTAGTACATCCTATACATGCATCGGTGATAAAGTAGTTTAATAGGTTTTTACAGTGATGAGCTGGACATGTGTGGTCAGCAACATGGGCTTCATATTCGTCTCTAAAGTATCTTAAAGTAGATAGAACAGGGTTTGGAGCTGATTGACCAAGACCACAAAGTGAAGAAACTTTAATTATTTTTCCAAGCTCTTCAAGTCTGTCAACATCTTCAGGAGTTCCATTTCCTTCGGTAATCTTCTCTAAGATCTCAAGCATTCTCTTAGTACCTTCTCTACATGGAGTACATTTACCACATGATTCATCAACGGTAAATTCAAGGAAGAATCTTGCAATATCTACCATACAAGTGTCTTCGTCCATTACGATCATTCCACCAGAACCCATCATTGATCCTAGAGCTGTTAGGTTATCGTAGTCAATTGGAGTGTCAAGATATTCCTTAGTGATACATCCACCAGAAGGTCCACCGGTTTGTACTGCCTTGAACTCTTTGTCATCTATAATGCCGCCACCGATATCGTAGATTATTTCTCTTAAAGTTGTTCCCATAGGAACTTCTATAATACCAGTTCTCTTAATCTTTCCACCTAGAGTAAATACCTTTGTACCCTTAGATTTTTCAGTACCAATTTTGTTGAACCAGTCTGCACCTCTAAATATGATTTGAGCCACATTAGCGTAGGTTTCAACGTTATTAATAAGGGTTGGTTTACCCCAAAGTCCTTCATTTGCAGGAAATGGCGGTTTATTTCTAGGGATACCTCTCTTACCTTCAATAGATTCGATAAGGGCCATTTCTTCACCACATACGAAAGCTCCGGCACCTAGTCTAAGTTCAAGGTCAAAGGAGAAGCCTGTTCCCATTATATTTTTTCCCATCAAGTTAAGCTCTTTTGCCCTTTCAATACTCTTTTCAAGCAGAGCTACTGCTGATGGATATTCTGCTCTAATGTAGATATAACCTTGGTGTGCACCAATAGCATAGGCTGCAATTGTCATTGCTTCTATAACTGAATATGGGTCACCTTCAAGGATGGATCTGTCCATGAATGCACCTGGGTCACCTTCGTCGGCGTTACAAATAACATACTTTGTATCATTTTGTGCATCACGAGTGAATTGCCATTTTAATCCGGTAGGGAATCCACCGCCCCCACGTCCTCTAAGTCCACTTTCTTTGATTTCATCTATAACTTCTTGAGGAGTCATATGATTTAAAGCCTTTTCTAAACCTCTGTAACCATCTAAAGCTATGTACTCTTCTAGAGAGTTAGGATTTACTAAGCCACAGTTTTTATGGGCAATTTTCTTTTGCTTTTTATAAAATGAGGTTTCATATATTGACTTTAAAATATCATCAGTTAAAGTTTCTTTATAGATTAGTTCTTCAACGGTATTTCCACCAATTAAGTCTTCTTCAGCTATTCTTGTTCCGTCACCTTCTTTAAGGTATGCATAGAATTTTCCGCCAGGATATACTATTGCAATTGGACCAGCTTCACAAAGGCCGAAACATCCAACTCTTACAACGTCTATGGATTTTTCTTTGCCAGCTTTTTTAATAGCTTCTCTTATTTCTGCTTCAATAATTTCTGAATGAGAAGATCTACATCCTGTATCACCACAAACAAGAACTTGTTTTTCATAGATACTGTTAACATCTTCAAAAAGATTGGACCTTAAAGCCATTTGAGGTAATGTCCTATCCTTAATTTCTAATAATTCTTTTAAGTTCATTAACTGTTCACCTCTTCTTTTTCTTTATATGAATCCAAAATCTTTTTTACGTCAGAACTTTTTAATTTACCGTAAACATCGCCGCTTATGGTCATAACAGGCGCAAGTCCACAAGCCCCTATACATCTTGTAGCTTGAATAGAGAAGTTTAAGTCAGGAGTTGTTCCACCTACTCCAATACCTAAATTGTCACAAACTTCATCTAAAATCTTTTGAGCACCTCTAACGTAACATGCTGTACCTAAGCAAACTCCAATATCATGTTTACCTTTTGGAATTAAAGAAAATTGAGAGTAGAAAGTAACTACACCATATATTTCTGCAATTGGAACACCTGTCTTTTTTGAAATTATCTGTTGAATTTCTATAGGCAAGTATCCGAATAAATTTTGGCCCTCATGCAATATGGTCATAAGAGAGCCCTTTTGATTCTTCTTTTCGTCAATAAAGCTCTCAAACTCTACCAACTTATCGGCATTTGCTTCAAAATCAAACGCAAAGCTCATATACACCCCTCCTAGATTGTGAAAATGTTTTCAAAGTAAACGTATTCATGCACGCTTAGCCTTTACTCACTACTTATATTATTTCACAAATTATGGATTTTATCAACTACCTTTAAGTAGATAAAGAACCTTGGATATAAATTAAATTGTAAATCCTGTATAATATAAAAAGAGGTGAAATATGGAAAAGTATTTTATGGCTATAGATGCCGGAACCACGAGCAGCAGATGCATATTATTTAATGAAAGAGGAGAAGTAAAATCCGTTTCTCAAAGGGAGATAAGACAGATTTTCCCCCGTCCTGGCTATGTGGAACAAGACCCTACGGACATATGGTCCACTCAGGTTGGGTGTTGTGTGGAAGCCATGTCAAAGCTTGGTATAACTTGGAGAGATATTATATCAATTGGCGTTTCAAACCAAAGGGAGACTACCATACTATGGGATAAAAATACGGGGGAGCCAGTTTATAATGCAATAGTTTGGCAATGTAGACGTACCGCCGACTACTGCGATGAATTAAAAAGACAGGGCCATGATCAGATGATTAAGGAAAAGACGGGACTTGTTCCCGATGCATACTTTTCTGCAACAAAGATAAAGTGGATTCTTGATAATGTTCCAGGTGCAAGAAAAAAGGCAGAAATAGGAGACATTTTATTTGGAACGGTGGACTGCTATCTTGTTTGGAAACTTACGGGAGGAAGAGTTCACAAGACGGAGAAGTCAAATGCATCAAGGACCATGCTCTACAATATACGAGAACTTAAATGGGATGACGAAATATTGGAGCTACTGGACATACCAAGGGCAATTCTCCCAGAGGTAGGAACATCTGCCGGAGACTTTGGATACTCAGACAAGTCATATATGGGAGGAGAAATTCCAATAACTGGAGTTCTTGGCGACCAACAGGCTTCCCTATTTGGACAAAACTGCTTTCAAAAAGGTGATTGTAAAAATACCTATGGAACAGGTGCCTTTTTACTTATGAATACTGGAGATACTCCAGTGTATTCGGACCATGGACTGGTTACCACAATTGCCTGGGGACTTGAAGACAGAGTGGACTATGCCTTAGAAGGTTCCATTTTCGTTGCAGGGTCAGCCATACAGTGGCTAAGGGATGAGCTTAGAATTTTAGATACTTCAGAGGACTCGGAGTATATGGCGTCAAAGGTTGAAGACACCAATGACTGTTATGTGATTCCCGCATTTACAGGACTTGGCGCACCGTATTGGGATCAATATGCAAGGGGTGCAATAGTTGGAATAACTAGAGGTGTAAATAAATATCACATCATTCGTGCAACCCTTGAGTCCATGGCGTATCTTTCAAGGGATGTAATTGAAGTTATGGAAAAAGATTTAAACGACAAACTCCATATTTTAAAAGTTGACGGAGGAGCCAGCAACAACAATTTACTTATGCAGTTTCAGGCAGATATTCTAGGTGTTGATGTAATCAGGCCAAGTCTTACAGAGACTACAGCGCTGGGAGCGTATTTAATTTCTGCTCTGGGCAAGGGATATTACAAAAATCTTGATGAGATAAAGCAGGCGGATATTAAAGAAGTTTCGTTTAAACCGAGTATGAGCGATGAAATTAGAATGGAAAAAATAGAAAGATGGAGAAAAGCAGTGACATATTCTCTATCTTGGGCTAAAAAATAAGAAAATTAGTAGTATAATATATAGTGAAGTAATATTTGATTTGATAAGGAGAGGAAAAAATGGCAAAAAGCATTAAAACAAACTTGGATATAATAGAATCTCTATTATATTTTTGGCAAGCAAGTAGTGAAGGGGAAAAGACAGGAGAAGACTACATTAGATCAGTAGCTTCTATGGACGACATGAAATATGTTTACAACGATGAGTTCACTGAAGAAGAAGCAAGAAGAGTTCTTTCTTCAATTTCAAATAGAGAACTTTTATCCGACACTACAAAACCAGAAAGAAAATTCTGGAACAACAATATGTGGATGATGGAAGACTTAGGATTTACAAATCTTATGGTAACACCTGTAAAGCAACTTCACTCAGACAAATTCCTAGAAGTTGTAAATAACCATCCTAACAAGGACAGATACGAAAAGATTGAAATAGTATTTGTACCAGGACATATGGACGAATACTATATTGACGGAAATCGTCTAATTATAAACTTCTTCAAGATAATGGTTGACATCTTTGACAATGAAAAAATCACCATTTCAGGAAAGCCAATGGATGACTATATTGAAGAAAAATTAATTGAATTACTAGAAAAGTAAAAAGAAAGCACTGGGTCATTGAACTGACCTCCTAAAGTTAGTTTTTGGTCTAACTTTTGGGGGTCAGTTCACACATCCCGGTGCTTTTCATTATGTTTTTCTAAATTAGCTCAATATAATTTATATCTTTATTTTTTTCGACATAGCTGTCAATAAATTTTATCTTATCTACAAATCCACGATATTCTATTTCAAATACATATCTATATTCATTTTCGTCGTTATTTACTATATTTTCCATGGTATAATTTTTGATTTTACTGTGATACTCCTCTAAAAAAGTTTCCAGTTCAGTTCTATCTATTTTGTTTCCTCTAAAATTAATTTTTAAAGTCATTATACCTCGACTTATCTTTTTATTGTTCAATAAGGTTAAAATTATAATTAGTAATCCGCTTCCAAGTAGGGATATTACATATTCACCATATCCTACAGCAATACATATACTTGCAACGGTCCAAAGTGAAACGGCAGAAGTCATTCCATTAACGGTTACCTTATTTCTAACTAAAATTAGTCCTGAACCTAAGAATCCAATACCTGAAATAATTTGAGCAGTAAGTCTAACTGTATCTGCACTTAGTACACCAATATAATCGGGATGGTTCATGTTCCATTTTATAATTTGCTCTGTCATATTTGCTTGAACTAAAGTTATTATGCATGCACCAACTGCCAGTATCATATTGGTTCTTACTCCAGCAGATGAGTGTTTTTCTCTATCAAGGCCGACTACAAATCCTATTAAAGATGATATTAAAAGGCGAATAATTATTTCAGTGGGTGTTAATACTACATCCATTTTATTCCTACAATTCCATATTAACGATTAAAAACTACATTTCCATCAATTAATACATATTTTATTTCTGTTTCAATTTTCATAGGATTTCCATTTGTAATTACAAGGTCTGCGTCCTTGCCCGTTTCAATGGAACCAACCCTATCTTCAATACCAAGATGCTTAGCAGGGTTTATGGTTATTGCCTTTAAGGCTTCTACTTCATCCATGCCCCATTTCACCGCAAGGCCTGCACAAAGTGGAAGATACTCTTGTGGAATTACTGGAGCGTCAGTAATTATAGAAACATCACATCCTGCCTTTGATAGTACTCCTGGAGTTTCAAAGGTAACATACTGCATTTCAAACTTAACTGGGTGACTTAGAGACGGTCCCACAGCAAGTCTTACTTTTTCCTTTGAAAGTTCATCAGCAATTAAATGGCCTTCAGTAACATGCTCCAAAGTTATATTTAAATCAAATTCCCTTGCAATTCTAAGGGCGGTAAAGATGTCGTTTGCTTGATGTGCATGGGCCTTTAGAGGAATTTCCTTTTTCAAAACTGGAATAAGGGCTTCATACTTCGAATTAAATTCAGGTTTCTTACTCTTATCACCAGATGCACATTCTTTCTTTTCCATATACTCCTTGGCCTTATTTAAAATATCTCTAAAGTTTGCAGCAGTGGACATCCTTGTACTGATTCCCTTTTCGCGGTATACCCTCTTAGGATTTTCTCCAAATGCACATTTCATTGCAACGGGGTCCCTAACAATCATGTTATCAATGCGCTTTCCAAAAGTTTTAATAGCTACAAAAGTTCCACCGATTATATTTGCGGAGCCAGGGCCGGTACCAACGGTTGTAACCCCGCCTTCATATGCCTTTCTCAAAGATGGATCCATGGGATTTAGTCCGTCAAGTCCCCTAAGTTCAGGAGTTAAAAATTTATTTAGCTCATTGAAGTCCTGACCTTCATATCCAATACCTGAACCGTCTAGGCCAAGATGGCTGTGGCAGTCAATAAATCCAGGATATATTTCAAGACCATTTCCATCAATAACTTCTCCGGAAAAGTCCTTTTCAAAATCTCCCTTAACAATATCTTTAATTTTTCCTTCTTCAACTACAATGGAACCAAAAAATCCTTCTTTAGAAATTTTTTCGTCCATTGTGTGAATTGTTATATTTTTTATAAGTAACATTTTATCTTCCTTTCTATACTTCGTTAAAACCAGTTTATTACACTCTAGTTGTAAATTCAAGAATGTTAAATTTATATATTGACATTGTAAAATTAAGATGATATATTAAAAATGTAATCGGTTACACAATTGACACTGGAGGCAAACGATTACAGGAGGTGAGAGCTTGAATATAAAGGACATTGCTCAAATTGCCGGTGTTTCTTCAGCGACAGTTTCTAGAGTTATAAATGACTCTGGATATGTAAGTGATGCGACAAGGAAAAAAGTTACAGAAATTATAAAAAAGTATGATTATGTACCTAATCTTACTGCTAGAAGTTTAAGTAAAAAAGTGTCATCATACATCGGAGTTGTTATTCCTGATATTGAAAATGAATTTTTTTCTAAGATGACCACAGGTATTAGTACAGTTGCAGGTAGTAGAGATTTTAATATTCAGCTTTTAAATTCAAATGAAGATATTCAAATAGAAAATAAATTTTTACAAGGTATTGTTGGTCATGACTTAGCAGGACTAATTATTGCTCCCGTAGCTTGTGACAATGTTTACTGCAGAGATAGATTGAAACTTTTACATAGTCAAGGTCTTCCAATAGTTCTTATAGATAGAGATATAGATGGTTTAGAATTACCTTCAGTATTCGTAGACAATATCAATTCTAGCTACGAAGCTGTAAAAGCATTGTTGGATGAGGGTCATAGGAAAATTGGAATAATAACAGGGCCTATGAATTCTAAGCCAGGTCGAGAAAGATACTTGGGCTACCTAAAAGCTCTCAAGGATTACGATATAGAAATAAATCCAAATTATATAGTAAATGGAGATTTTAGACTTGAAAAGGCTTATCGTGGTTGTAAAAGTTTATTGGATTTAAAAGATCCTCCAACGGCAATCTTTTCTTCAAATAACTTTTCAACACTGGGATGTACAAAAGCCTTTAATGAAAAAGGATTAAAACTTAGTGAAGATATTTCTCTAGTAGGTTTTGATGATATTGAAGTATTGAGCATTTTAAATTTCAATCTGTCTACAGTCCATAGACATGCAAAAATGCAGGGAATGGAAGCTATGAAGCTTCTACTTGAGATGATTAATGGAAAGGTTGTAAAAAACAAAGAGATTATAGTGCCAAGTGAATTGATTTTAAGAGGTTCAGAGAAAAGAAAGGTGGAGTAAAATGGATTTAAATAAGATGATTGACCATACAATTTTAAAGGCGGATGCCAAGAGGGAAGATGTTTTAAGATATTGCAAGGAAGCAAGAGAATATGACTTTATGTCTGTTTGTGTAAACAGCTGCCATGTTAAAACTGTAAAAAAAGAGCTAGAAGGTTCTGATGTAAAGGTGTGCTGTGTAGTAGGCTTTCCTCTTGGGGCCATGGCAACTGAAGCAAAGGCCTTTGAAACAAAGTACTGTGTGGATAATGGTGCTGATGAAATCGATATGGTAATAAATATCGGTGCACTTAAGGACAAGGACTATGACTTGGTTAGAAGAGATATTGAAGAAGTTGTAAAGGCTGCAAATGGCAAGGTTGTAAAAGTGATTATAGAAACATGTTTACTTGATGAAGAAGAGAAGAAAAAAGCATGTGAAATTGCAAAGGTTGCAAAGGCAGACTTTGTAAAGACTTCAACAGGATTTTCAACAGGTGGAGCAAAGGTGGAAGATATTAAGCTTATGAAGTCTGTTGTTGGAGACGAGCTTAAAGTAAAGGCGTCTGGAGGAGTTAGAACTAAAGAAGATGCTATTAATATGATAGATGCAGGAGCTGATAGAATTGGAGCAAGCTCTGGAATAAATATAGTAAAGTAGGTGCAAAATGGGTAAAAAGGCAGTCGTATTTGGAAGTTTTGTAGTTGATTTAATGTCAAGGGGACCACATTTGCCAAGTCCAGGAGAAACCGTAAAGGGAACAGATTTTGCAATGGGACCTGGAGGAAAGGGTTTTAATCAATGTGTGGCAGCACATAAGGCTGGAGCTGATGTAACTATGATGACAAAGCTTGGGGAAGATGAGTTTTCAAAAGTATGTCTTAACACCATGGACTCCCTGGGAATGGATAAAAAGCATGTAATAAAAACTAATGAGAGTACAACAGGGACAGCACTTATTATGGTGGACGAAAATACTGCAGAAAACCAGATTCTTGTAGTTCCTGCAGCTTGCACAGAAATTACAGATGATGAGGTTGAAAGTCTAAAAGAGACCTTGAAAGATGCAGAATATGTCTTAACACAGCTGGAGACAAATATTTCAGCCGTTGAAAAGCTAGTAGAAATTTCAAAGGAGACAAAGACTAAAGTTATCCTTAACACAGCGCCAATCCAAAAAATTGACGAAGATATGTTAAAGGATATATACATGGTTACTCCAAATGAAGTTGAGGCACAAAGCCTTACTGGAGTAAAGGTTACTGATTTAAACTCTGCAGATGAAGCGGCAAAATGGTTTATGGATAGAGGCGTAAAAAAAGTTATTATAACCCTTGGACGAAATGGAGTCTATGTAAATGATGGGGAAAAATCCGACATTATCCCGGCCTTTAAAGTTCAGGCCATAGACACAACTGGAGCGGGTGATGCCTTCAATGGTGGACTTCTAGCAGGACTTAGCGAAGGTATGGATATCTGGGAAGCCTCAAAGTTTGGAAATGTTGTTGGTGCCCTTTCAGTGCAAAAGTTAGGAACGACACCTTCAATGCCAACACGAGAAGAAATTGACGAATTTAGGAGGTCTAGAAATGATTAAGAAGGGAATTTTTCATCCACAACTTCTAAGAGTTCTAGGAGAGTTAAGACATAGAGATATGTTGGTGATTGGTGACGCTGGTCTACCTATACCTAAGGGCGTTGAAAGAGTAGACCTTGGATGGATTGAGGGCGAGCCTTCATACCTTAAAGTTCTTTCAGAGATTGCGAAAGTAATTGTAGTTGAAGATGCTATATTTGCAAATGAGGCAAAGGAAGTTAGTCCTGAAATTCATAAAGAAGCTTTAAAATTACTTCCAGAAAATGTTGGACTAGAATATGTTGATCACTCAGAGCTAAAAGAAATAAGTAAAGACGCAAAAGCAATAATATTAACAGGTGAGTTTACAGGTTATACAAATGTTATATTGGTTTGCGGCTGCGCGTATTAGGGTTAGCTATGAATAACACACCGATATTGGAATTAAAAAATATTGTAAAGACTTTCCCAGGAGTTAGAGCTCTGAAAGGAGTCGATTTAAATATTTATCCTGGAGAAGTACACGCTCTATGTGGTGAGAATGGTGCAGGTAAGTCCACTTTGATGAAAATTATAGCAGGCGCCCAACCATATACTAGCGGGGAAATGATATTAGACGGGAAAAAAGTTGAATTTAAGTCCACAAAAGAAGCGGAAGAAAATGGCATTGTTATGATTTACCAAGAATTTAACCTAATTAGAGATGTTAGTGTAGCTGAAAACATGTATATGGGACATCTTCCAAAGGGAAAGTTAGGAACCGTAAATTGGAAAAAGTTAAATTCTGATGCTAAAAAAATGTTGGATAAACTTAAGTTAAATTTAAATCCTGAAACAAAAGTAAAAAATTTAACTGTTGCAGAATGTTCAATGGTGGAAATTGCAAAAGCTTTAACTGTAGGAGCTAGAATAATCATAATGGATGAGCCTACTGCAGCTCTTGCAGAGGAGGAAATGCAGATTCTTTTTTCGAAGATAAAAGAACTAAGGAATGAAGGAATAGCCATTATATATATCTCCCACAGAATGGATGAAATATTTGAAATTTCTGACAGAATAACTATTTTTAGGGATGGACATTTTGAAGCTGAAAAAGAAACAAAAGACACAGGATATGAAGAAGTAGTATCTCACATGGTGGGAAGAAAGATGGATAGACTATATCCTGATAGACATTATGTTGAAAAAGAGGTTATTTTCGAACTTGAAAATATTTCTGGAAATATTGTAGATGAAGTTAGTTTGAAATTACACAAGGGAGAAATATTAGGAATAACTGGACTTTTAGGTGCTGGTACTGATGAACTTTCGAAAATAGTTTATGGAGCCTCACATAGAAGATCAGGAAATATCATTTTAAATGGAAAGAAAATAGAAAATAAAAGTCCTAAACAAGCTCTCAAAGAGGGAATAGCTTTAATATCAGATGATAGAAAGCAGGAGGGTTTAGTATTAATCAGACCTGTGAATGAAAATATTCTGATGGCATCACCTAAAAACTACACAAATAATTCTGTTATTGATTCTAAAAAAGAAAAGAAAATAGTAGATGAACAGATAAAAAAACTCAATATAAAAGTTTCTGGACACAATCAATTAGTTAATAACCTTTCTGGAGGAAACCAACAAAAGATTGTATTTGCTAAAGTTTTAGAGTCTAATCCAAATGTAATGATTTTGAATGAACCTACAAGAGGAGTTGATATAGGAGCAAAGTCGGAAATATATGACATCATTAACAATCTTACAGAAGAAGGAAAAAGTATTATATTGATTTCCACAGACTTGCCAGAAATAATAGGTTTATCTGATAGAGTAATTGTAATGAGGGAAGGTAGGATTGTGAAAGAACTTTCTAAAGAAAATGCTAATGAGGAAATAATACTAGCATATGCATCAGGAGGAATAAATGGATAAAAAGAAAAAGTTAGTAGGCAAACTAAATATATATAGATCTCTTATCATACTTGTGATAATGTGTGTAGTCGCATCCATACTTTCGCCAAGTTTCTTAAGAATTAATAACTTGTTTAATGTTTTTAGACAGGTTGCAATAGCAGGTATATTAGGTGCAGGGATGACATTTGTTATCTTAACAGGAGGCATAGATCTTTCTGTAGGATCTATATTAGGACTTGCGGGTTCAGTTGCAGCAGGCGTTTTGGCAAAGACAAATAATGCATTATTAGCTTGTCTTACAGCTATTTTAATAGGAATTGTAGCTGGAACAATAAATGGATTCTGGGTAGCTAAATTGAGAATTCCTCCATTTATTGCAACTTTGGGAATGATGACTTTACTTAGAGGATGTGTGCTTGTCTACACTAAGGGATCACCAATACCAATTAAATCTGATGCATATAAATTCATTGGAAAGGCTTCAATAGCAGGAATTCCGTTGCCGGTAATAATCTTAATAGTTGTATTTTTGATATCTAATTTCATTTTATCAAAGACAATTTTTGGGAGAAATGTGTATGCATTAGGTGGAAATAGAGAAGCTGCTAGACTTTCAGGAATTGATACCGTTAAGACAGAATGGTTAGTTTATATTATAAATGGATTTCTTTGTGGATTGGCTGCAATTGTGTTGACAGCAAGACTTGGCTCAGCACAATCAACACTTGGTGAAGGAATTGAAATGGACGCTATTGCAGCGGTAATACTTGGTGGAACAAGCCTTTCAGGTGGAACAGGATACGTGCTTCCGACTGTAGCTGGTGCGATGATTATGGGGATTATAGACAATATATTGACTTTAATGAATGTAAACCCACATGCTACAAGTATTGTGAAGGGTGCGGTAATATTGCTAGCAGTTATTTTAGATAAAAAGGTTAAAGACCTATCTGAAAAAACTGAAATAAATCAAAAAAACAAGAGAGGAGCAAAAAATGAAAAAAATATTTAAATTAGGAGTTAGTGCATTATTAGCAGTATCATTATTTGCATCATGTGCATCTAATGGAGGCAAAGAAGCATCAAACGAAGCTGCTGGAAAAGATGGAGAAAAGAAGTATGTTATAGGCTTAGCGATGAACACTCAAACTAATCCATTCTTTGTATCTGTTAAGGAAGGTGTTCAAAAAGCGGCTGATGAACACGGGATTGAACTTCAAATAACTGATGCACAAGATGATCCAACGATTCAAATGAAGGACATGGAAAATTTGATAACTAAAAATGTAGATGCTATTTTAGTTGACCCTTGTGATTCCGATGCAATAGTTTCATCAATTGAAGCTGCAAACGAAGCAGGAATACCTGTATTCACGATGGATAGGGAAGCTAAAGGAGGAGAAGTTGTAGCCCATATTGGGTATGATGCAATCAAATCTGGTAAGATAGCAGGACAATTTTTAGTTGATGAACTTGGAGGAAAAGGAAAAATCGTAGAACTTCAAGGTATAATGGGAACAAATGTAGCTCAAAACAGATCAGAAGGCTTTCACTCAATTATAGACAAAGAAAGCGGAATGGAAGTAGTTGCTTCTCAAGTTGCGGATTTTGACAGAGCAAAGGCAATGAGCGTTATGGAAAATATTCTTCAAGCAAATAAAGAAATAGACGGACTTTATGCAGCTAATGACGAAATGTTACTAGGAGCATTAGAAGCTATTGAAGCTGCAGGAAGAGGAGATGAAATAAAGATGATTGGATGCGATGCACTTGATGAAACATTAGAAGCCATTAAATCCGGTAAAGTTGAAGCAACCATTGCAGAACCACCTTTCTTCTTAGGAAAAGCCATTTTAAATACGGCTTTTGACTACCTTGAAGGTAAAGAAGTTGAGAAAAAAGTTATTTTGGATAACTCTTTAGTAACAAAAGAAAATGTAGATAAAATTGTAACAAAAGAAGACTAGAATAACTAAAGGCGGCATGAAAATGTCGCTTTTTATATGCAGCAATTATTTAAAAATTTAGAACTCATGTATAATAGCTTATAAGGGGATATTAATTTTCAAAATAATGAAGGGGGATTATTATGAAATATTTTGACATAGGTGGAGTGGAAGTTTCAAGACTTGGATTTGGATGTATGAGATTTCCTGTAATTGATGGTGATAATGAAAAGATTAATAAGGAAGAGTCTGAGAAGCTACTTCTAGACGCCATTGAAAGAGGACTTAACTACATAGACACAGCCTATCCATATCACGAGGAGACCTCTGAAGATTTTGTAGGGGAGTTTTTACAAAAACACAATCTTCGTGACAAAATGCAGCTTGCCACAAAACTACCATGCTGGCTAGTGGAAAAGGAAGAGGACTTTGAAAGACTTTTAAATTTGCAACTTGAAAAGCTTCAAACTGATTATATCGATTTTTATTTACTACACTCTCTTGATATAAAGAGATTTAAGAAGATTGTAGATCTTGGCGTTTTAGACTTTTGTAAAAAGATTAAGGAAAAGGGAATTGTAAAGCATATTGGTTTTAGTTTCCATGACGAATACCCTGCCTTTGAGGAGATTTTTAGCGCCTATGACTGGGACTTTTGTCAAATTCAACTAAATTATTTAGACATAGATTACCAAGCGGGAATGAAAGGTTACGAACTGGCTACTAAAAATAATGTTTCTATAATCATTATGGAACCGCTAAAGGGGGGAAGACTTTCAAACCCACCAGAAGAGATTAGGGTAATGTCTAAAAAGTTTGAACCACTTTCATATTCCCAAGTCGCATTAAAGTTCCCACTAAGTCTTCCAAATGTAATGACGGTTTTAAGCGGAATGAATAGCCATAAACAAGTTGAAGAAAACTGTGACATGGCAGATAAGGTGGAGTATAATAGCTTGACCGATGAAGAAAAGGAATTTTATAGAGTTTCAAGACAGGCCTATAAAGATAGGGAGAGAATAGGCTGCACTGCTTGTGAATACTGTATGCCATGCACTGTGGAAATAAATATACCAAAGGTGTTTAGCCTATGGAACAAGGCCTTTTTATATGACGAAGAGGAAAAGAGCAAGAAGGACTATAAAGAGTATTTAAAAGATGGAGTAAGTCCTGAAGAGTGTATAGAATGTGGAAAGTGCGGAGATATCTGTCCACAACATCTTGAAATTATTGTGGGATTAAAGGACGCCCATGAATATTTAAAATAAGCCCATGGGCTTTTTTAATTGAAATAAGAATTAAAAATACGACTCCTTATTTCAATTAACAGTGACTTTCTGAAATAATAAAGAAAAATTCGAATTGAGATTAATATAAAAGGTAGTAGGGCGACCCTACTACCTTTTTATTATAAATTTTCTAAAACTCTTTCCATTGAAAGAATGTCTTTTGAAATAGCTGCCCTTATTGTTATCTTAGGGTCAACTAGTTGAGATATTCTCATATCCACAGCTAGACTTGAAAGTATTAGCGCATCTTCCCAAGAAATGCCAAGGGACTTTTCCAAAAGTTCCATTACAGCTTCAAGGGCTTGTTCATTTGCTTCGTTTATATTTTCTTCGCTTGAAAGAACCATTATTTCACTTTCTGTTTCAAGGATTGGCCAGTCAAAGCTCTTGTTCTTTATAACTTCAACTTCCAAAGTTACTTCTCCAGGTATTTCAAGTCCTGTTCCACTAACTTCTCCATCGCCCATTACAGCGTGTAAATCACCAAGGGCAAGCATTGCACCTTCAACGGCCACAGGGAAGTACAGTGTGGATCCTGCAATTATTTCGGCGGTGTCCATGTTTCCTCCATGTTTATATGGAGTGTCGGTGGTCCATTCGCCGTCTTCCTTATGTGTAGCAACTCCAATAACACCAATCATTGGCTTTATAGGAATTTTTATATCTTCAGTAAAGTACGCATATCCATCCTTTACTTCAATAATCTTTGTGGTTGGATTTTTAACCTTGCCTCCAAGTACACCAAATCCAGGTATTGCCAAGGAACATCCCCTGTTTGAAACGTCGATTTTTTTAATCACTACCTTTAATAAATCGCCTTTTTCAGCACCTTCAACATAGATTGGTCCCGTTGCTGGGTTTAAGTTGTCATGATTTATTTCATCAAGAACTTGCTTGCTATTTGTAATCTGTTGATAGAAGCAGTCGTTTGTTTCAACTACAAACTCTTCGTTTTGATTAACCTTTGCAACCTCTTTAAGGTCATTTGTAAATTTATAAATTACATTTTCCGAACTAATTCTTTGCATTATTTGCCTCCAATTTTTTTGCCTTTTTGTCTATTATTGTTACTATTGCACAGTTACCCGCAACTGAACATGCTGTTCCAAAGCTATCTTGTGCTAGATAAAGGGCAATCATAAGTGTACTTTGAGTGTCATTAAAGCCAAGGTGAACACTTAATAGTCCAAGGGCCGCCATTATAGCACCTCCAGGAACTCCCGGGGCCGCAACCATGGTTACACCCATTAGCAATATAAAGATTGCTATTGATCCAATGCTTGGAGTCATGTTGTCCATTAACATAACTGCCGTTGCAAACATTGTAATTGCAATTGAACTTCCTGGGAAGTGAATTGTTGCAGATAGCGGGATGAAGAAATCTCTAATGTCCTTTGAAGTACCATTTGCCTCTGCAGTTTGCAATGTAATAGGAATTGTTGCCGCTGATGACTGTGTTCCAATGGCTGTTACCCATGATGGAATTTGATTTTTAATAAACTGTGCAAGGGTAGGAGCTTCTTTGTTGTACGCTTTTGCAATTACATACTCTAGTATGTTTGCGACTATTTGGAATACTATAACTGCAATAAATACCGTTCCATATGATTTTAAAATCTCTCCTATATTGCCACTGAAAGTCAAGTGAGCAAATATTCCTGCTATATACCAAGGTAGAAATGGGATAATAGATTTTTCAAGTATCATATTTATAATTGCGTGAAATTCATTGAAGATACCCTTTATCTTTTCCGCCTTCAATACAGAAATTCCTATTCCTAAAACAAATGCAAGAATAAGAATGGAAGTTATATTTGCAAGGGGTGGCATCTCTATTTCAAAGAATGGAGCAAGGTCTCCCATCTCTGAGATAGCTGAAGTTCCAGAAAGATTTAACATCTTAGGGAATAGTAGTTTAGACACTATATATGCCACGACTCCCCAAAGTACTGTGGAACCATAGGACATAAACACTGAAAAGCCAAGTATCTTTCCTGATCCGCTTCCAAGGTCGGAAATACCCGTTACCACGAATGCAAGAATAATAAGAGGAACTATAAAGTTAAGATAGTTACCAAAGATATCTATAACCGTTATAACGCCTCGCATAATTACTTCTGGAGCAAATGTTCCAATTAAAATTCCTGCAATTACACCAATAATGAGCTTAGGTAATAAACCCAGTTCAAATTTTTTTTCTTTCATAACACACCTCTTTATAATAATTTAAGCATATCGCTTTACTTTACTATAACATAACATTGTGTTATAAACAAATAAAAAGTCGGCATGGAAGACCATACCAACTTTATTTTATTAAAGATTTTTTTAAAGGTGGGACTATAAAACCAACTATTACCGATGTAGCAAGTATCTCCAGTGGTAGGTTTGACGCTGCAACACCAAGAAGTACCTTACCTGCGTTTGTGGAGTCAAATGCTTTTGCAATTTTTGGGGCGTATAGAATATATCCAACTCCTAGGACAAACACTGTGTTTACAATGGCGCCAAGGCCTCCAACTATAAAGGGAACAAAGAATTTTTCTTTAAATTTTGCATTTAAACTTCTAAATGCAAATCCAGTAATAACTCCAATTAAAATCCTTGGTAAAACTGATACCAGTGGATTTATAAATATAAAGTAAAGAATGGATGATGGAGCCGTAAGGTTTGTGAAAAGTGAAAATAGTCCAAACACAAGACCCACTAAGCCACCTATAAGAGGACCACAGACTATTGCACCGATTATGGTTGGTATATGTAATGTGGTTACTCTAATTAATCCCAGTGGGATGTAACCCAGAGGAGTTAGTCCAAATAAAATTGTTATTGCTGAAAGCAGTCCAAGAACAGTTAAGTCCTTTGTGGATAAATTTTTCATTTTGCCTCCTATTAATAGAAATAATTTCATAAAATATTATAACAGATATCCTTTGAAAAAATTTTAAAAAATCGAATTGGACCAAAAATTAACATAAATATAATGATATTTAAAGGATAAACAAGCACTAATGTGTTATTATTTAGTCTATGTGGTATAATATTAGAAGTTAATTAGATAATTTTTGGAGGAAAAGTGGAAAGAATAGTAGTAAGTAATAGTGGTCCATTATCCGGAAGCGTAAAGGCCTCTGGAGCGAAAAATGCTGCACTACCTATTATTGCGGCATCGCTTTTAGGAACAGAGCCAATTATTTTGGAAAATGTACCAAAATTAAGTGATATTGGAGTAATTTTAAAAGTATTAGAATCATTAGGTTCTAAAGTTAAATATTTAGATGAAAACACCGTTGAAATAGACTCTTCAAACTTAATAAGCCACGAGGCGCCTATGGAGCTTATGAATAGAATGAGAGCTTCATTCTTAGTAATGGGACCATTACTAGCGAGAAGAGGAGAGTCAATGACCTACCTACCTGGTGGATGTGCCATTGGTAAAAGGCCAATAGACTTACACCTTAAGGGTTTTAAGGCCCTAGGTGCAAAAATAAATGAAATCAACGACAGAATAGAAGCCGTTGCAGAAGGTGGACTTAAGGGAGATATAATCTATATTGACTTCCCTTCAGTTGGGGCAACTCAAAATATAATGATGGCTGCGACTTTGGCAAAGGGAGAAACAATTATCGAAAACGCTGCAAAAGAGCCAGAGATAGTTGACCTTGCAAACTTTTTAAACAAGCTAGGTGCAAATATAAAGGGTGCAGGTACTTCAGCAATTAGAATCAGAGGTGTTGAAAAGCTTGGTGGCGGTCAACATGCTATCATACCTGACAGAATAGAAGCTGCAACCTACATGATTGCGGCGGCTATGACAAGGGGCGACGTTACAGTAGAGAACTGTATTCCAAGCCATGTTATGCCAATTATAGCAAAGCTTAAGGAAGTTGGATGTAAGGTATATGTAAATGAAGACATGGGAGTTATTAGGATAATAGGAACTGAAGACCTAGTTGGTACAGATATAAAAACTCTGCCATATCCAGGCTTCCCTACTGATGCACAGGCACAGTTTATGGCGCTTTTAACCACTGCTAAGGGGCAGTCCATGGTTACTGAAACAGTGTTTGAAAATAGATTTATGCATGTTGACGAGCTTCTAAAGATGGGCGCGATTATTGCCACCGACGCAAGAGAAGCTAGAATTGCAGGAGTTCCAACCCTTAAGGGAGCACAAGTGAAAGCTACAGACCTAAGAGCTGGTGCGGCGCTAATACTTGCTGGACTTTATGCAGAGGGAAAGACATATATATCCGGTGTTGAACACATCGACAGAGGATATGAAGACATTGAAGGCAAGCTAAAGAATCTTGGTGCAAAAATAGAAAGAATTAATGAATAGGCGGGGGAAACCCCGCTTTTTTAAGATGGGATTATTATGGAAATTGAAGGCGTAGTAGAAAATATTATATTCAAAAATGAAGTGAATAACTATACGGTTTTAAGGATGAAGACCGACGACGGCGAAATAGTTGCCGTTGGATATATAGAGAATATTAAGGTTGGAGATAGCCTTGAAGTGGAAGGAGAACTTATTTATCACGACAAATATGGTGAGCAGATAAGCGTAAATAGCTATCATGTCACAGAAGGGTCTTCCAAAGTCTCCATTATAAAGTATCTGTCCTCCGGTGCATTTCCTCATATTGGTCCCGTTATGGCAAAGCGAATCGTAAATAGATTTGGCAAGGAAACTTTAAACATAATCAACGAAACGCCGTCAAGACTTCTTGAAATTGAAGGGATAGGCAAGAAGAAGTTTGAAGATATTGAACAGGCCATAAATGAGCAAGCAAAGAGCCAAGAGACAATTATGTTTTTGCAGGGACTGGGAATTAGTCCAACACAGGCCCAAAGGATCATAAAGGAGTATGGAGATGAAACCACTACGCAGATTAAGACAAATCCATACGCGCTTATTAATGATGTTTGGGGAATTGGATTTAAAAGGGCCGATGAGATTGCTTTAAAGACCGAAATTAAAAAAGATTCTCCATTTAGGATAAAGGCCTGCCTGTCCTACTTTTTAAATAACGAAGCTAATTCAAATGGCCACTGCTACATGCCCTATGAATTTACTCTTTCAAAAGTATGTGCCCTACTTGACCTTCCAAGGGAGGAAGTGGAAGAACATATTGCACCGGCTGTCTTTGATGGCACAATGGTATTAGATGAGTACAATGACGAAAAAATACTTTATACCCCTCATCTTTACGAGTCGGAGCTAAAGGTGGGAGAATCCTTCGGAAGGCTTTTGACAAACGAAGATATCTTTACGGGAATAGACTGGGATAAGGAAGAGAAAAAGATTTTAAAAGACAAGTCCATTACCTATGATGTAGAGCAGATTAATGCAATTAAGTATGCCTGCACTGAAAATATTCTCGTAATTACTGGTGGCCCAGGAACTGGAAAGACCACCATTGTAAAGCGCATTGTGGACATCTACAACGAGCACAAGTTAAAGGTGTTACTGGCGGCACCAACGGGGCGGGCTGCAAAGAGGATGGAAGAAACTTCTGGAATGGAGGCAAAGACAATCCATAGACTACTTGGTTACACTCCAGTGGACTCGGGACGAGGAATGATATTTGAACACAATCAAGAAAATCCTTTAGAAGGGGACATACTTATAATTGATGAAGCTTCCATGATTGACCTAATCCTATTGGAAAATTTATTAAAGGGAATTTCCGCACAGACGAAATTAATATTTGTAGGAGACATTGACCAGCTGCCATCCGTTGGAGCGGGCAATGTATTAAAGGATATAATCGACTCAAATTTAATAAAGACGGTAAAATTAAAAAAGATTTTCAGACAGGGGCAAGAGAGCAATATAGTTTTAAATGCACATAGGATAAATAGAGGAGAATTTCCAATCTTAAACGAAAAGGGAAAGGATTTTTATTTTATAGAGGAGAATGACCAGCTAAATATAAAAAAATCACTACTGAAACTTGTATCAAAGAGGCTTCCCGACTTCTATAACATAGAGAGCATCGAAGACATTCAGGTGCTTACGCCAATGAAAAAGACCAATATTGGAACAGTAGAACTAAACAACAGCCTTCAAGAAGTGCTAAATCCCAAGACTCCCGACAAAGAGGAGTTTGTAAAGGGAGATAGGATATTTCGAGAAGGTGACAAGGTTATGCAAATAAAGAACAACTACGAAAAGGAATGTAAAAATTTGCAGGGCCAGGTCACCCAGGGAGTGTTTAACGGCGATTTTGGAATGATAAAACACATAGACACCTACTATGACAAAATAGAAGTTCTCTTCGACAACGACAGAACCGTTTCCTATAGCTACAATGAAGTGGATCAGCTAACCCTTGCTTACGCCATAACCATACACAAGTCCCAAGGCTGCGAGTTTCCAGTGGTGGTTATTCCAGTTGGTCCAGGGCCATATATGCTAATGACAAGAAACTTAATTTACACAGCCATAACAAGGGCTAAAAAGCTTGTGGTAATGGTGGGAGATAGGAGATATCTTAGTGCAATGATACAAAACGAATATGTGGTTAATAGAAACTCCACACTAAAAAAGAGAATTGAAGAGTATTACAAAGTTTATGCGGGGATAGGAAAATAATATGTTTAACTTAATTGACCTTTTATTTCTTCCAAAAGACACATGTTATTGTTGTAAAGAGGAAGAAACCAAGGACTATATTTGCGATGACTGCATAAAGACATTGGAAAGAATAAATGACTTTAAGACAATTGAAGGCTCCATTTGCTATAGTCCCTATCTATATGCGGGCCATATGGAGAGAATGATAAAGGAATATAAATTTCGCGAGCAAAAATACTATGGAAAATTATTTGCAAAACTACTTTCGGACTTTTATATTTCCCATGAAATGGATTATGACATTCTTATTCCCATACCTCTGTCAAAGGAGAAGTATTTAAAGAGGGGATTTAATCAATGTGAGTTACTTTGTGAATTCTTGTCAAAACGCATAGGAGTGCCTGTTAATAAAGAAATTTTATTTAAAGTAAAAGATACTAAGGACCAACATCTCCTTTCAAAGTCGGAGAGAAGCAGGAATTTAAAATCAGCCTTTGAAGCAAAGAGCAAAAGAGAACTATTAGACAAAAAAATTTTAATTGTAGATGACTTACTAACATCTGGCTATACATTGCAAGAGGCCATAGTTACACTTAAAAAAGCGGGCTATAACAATATTGATGCCATGGTTATTGGAAAGGCAAAGCCAGAAAGTATTTTTAAAAGTGGAAGATAAAAACTGTTGAGGTATTCCCCAACAGTTTTTTTATGGTTATTTTGAATAACTTAAAGTTGTTACAAGTTCTTTTAAAAATTCCCACACCCTATTTACAGAATTTATGTCCACCCTTTCCTTTGGGGCATGCACATCATGCATGGTTGGGCCAAAGCTAATCATGTCCACATGGGGAAGATGTTTTTTCAAAATTCCACATTCTAAACCACAGTGAACCGTAAGAACAATAGGATCCTTATGATTAATTTTCCTATACACATCAACGGCAATACTTTTTAGCTTTGAGTTTTCGTCATGCTCCCAAACGGGGTAGCCTCCGTCATCCGTAAGTGTAAACCCAAAGGCATTTACGATGATTTCGTAAGTTGTTCTATATTCTTCAAGACTCGATGTTACTGTGGAACGAAGCAGTGCCACCAGGGATATGGCATTATTATCTTGTGTTAAAACTCCATTGGAGATGCTCGTTTGAACAAGCCCTTTTAATTCGGGATCCATATATATTACTTGCTCTGGAACAGCCATTAGGCAGTTTAAAATATCTTTTTGACATTCACTGGTCCATACCTTTTCAAAAACTTCATCAGACCTTTCAATATCTATCTTTGCAAGTGGGTCGGTGTTTCTATGTTCAAAAACTAAAGTCTTTGCTCTTTTCTCTATTTCAGTAATAGCTTCATTAGTAGCATAAAAATATACCTTGCCAGTGGATGGAATTGCATTTCTCTTATAGCCCGCCTTAACATGGGCAATTTCAACTCCCTCTATGCCATGAAATAGCCTTGTGAAAAATTTTATGGAATTTCCCCTAAAGTTTTCTATTTGCATACCAGAGTGGCCGCCCTTTAATCCATATATATGCATGGTGTAGAGGTCTTTTAAAGTTGGCTCTTTAAACTCTAACTCTTTAGTGGAAGTCATAGTATAGGCACCGGCACATCCAACAAAAAGGTCTCCTTCAAGTTCGCCGTCCATATTAATAAGATAATTTCCTTCTAGGTCTTCACCCTTAACCCTTGAAGCACCACCCATTCCAAGTTCTTCCATGGTAGTAAGAAGTATCTCTAGGTTTGAATGGGGTATGTCGCTATCTAAAAGGGCAAGGCAATAGGCAACGGCAATGCCATTATCTGCACCAAGGGTGGTGTTATCTGCAGAAAGCCATCCATCTTTAACCTTTAATTTAAGCGGGTCCTTTAAAAAGTCATGCTTTGAATCTTCCGTCTTTACACAGACCATATCCATATGGCCCTGAAGTATTATGGTGGGTCCATCTTCAAGCCCCTTTGTGGCAGGCTTTTTAATTATTACATTATTAACTTCATCCCTCTTTGCATAAAGACCTCTCTCCTTTGCAAAGTTCAACATATATTCGCTTATTTCTTTTTCATTTTTCGATCCCCTGGGAATATTGCTTATCTCTTCAAACCAATGAAGCACATCCTTAGGTTCTATACCTTCTAACATATTATCTCCTGTACTTAATTTCTTAATATTATTTTACAACAATTTAGTATATGTTAAAAATAAAATCCAAGTCATATGGGTATATTAATGAATAATAATGGTTTAAGACAGGTTAAAGGAAACTAATTTAAACTAAAGACAATGAGGTGATAAAAATGAATGACGATAGATTCGAAAATGACGAATATGATTTTAATAATGAAAGAGATGAAAACAGATATTATTATAATACAGGAGATTCTGAATATTATAATGGAAACTACACAAACCCCTCTCCTACCATGGATGATATTAGAAAAGCTGTAAGAGAGGAAGTTAAGAAAGCTCCTAAAAAGAAGACTCCTTGGCTTAGAATAATTATTATTACATTATTATTTTCAGTTTTGTCCTCCATGGGAACAGCTGTTAAGGTAAAGGAAATAGTTGAAGCGGAGTATGGAAGAACAAGTCAAAGTTCTGAGGGTACTAAGACTACCATAAATGTTAAGGGCGATGAGAATGTGGAAAATGCCATTGCAAAAAAAGCAATCCCTTCTGTAGTTGGAATTACTACCGTAACCCAATCAAACGACATATTTAATATGAATAAATATGTTGAAGGAGTAGGTTCTGGAGTAATTGTAAGCTCTGACGGATACATCCTTACAAACTCCCATGTTGTTGGCAATGGTAGGGCAAAGGAGATGAATGTTGTTTTCAGCAATGGAGAAAAAACTCCTGGAAAACTTATTTGGCAAGACGAAAGCCTAGACCTTGCTGTAATTAAGGTTGAAAAGACAGGTCTTCCTGTAATGGACATTGGTGACTCCGATAAGGTTTCAGTAGGAGACAAGGCGGTTGCCATAGGAAATCCACTTGGTCTAGACCTACAATCCACATTGACTTCAGGTTATATCTCTGGGCTAAATAGAACCATAAATATGGAAAACGGCTCTTCAATGGATGGACTTATTCAAACTGACGCCGCAATAAATGGTGGAAACTCTGGTGGTGCATTACTAAATTCAAAGGGACAACTAATAGGAATAAACACTGCCAAAGCCAGTGGTGGTGAAGGAATTGGATTTGCTATACCAATTAATATTGCAAAGTCAATTGTAAATGAAATCAAAGAAAAAGGTAATTTCGAAACAGTAAAACTTGGTATTCAAGGTGTTGATTTAAAAATTTATGAAAAGTACTTCCAAGTAAACAGTGGAGCAGAAAATGGAGCAGTAATAATAAAAGTTGAACCAATATCTCCAGCAGGTAAAGCAGGACTTCAAGCAAATGATATAATTCTTAAAATAGGCGACAAGGACATTAGTGGAATGAATGACATTAGAAAAGCGCTTCTAGACTATAGAATTGGCGACGAAGTTGAACTTGAAATCTTACGAAACGGAAAGAATGAGAAAGTAAAATTAAAATTTGAAGAATTTATGCAAACTGAAAACTAGAAAAGGGCGTAGAGATACGCTCTTTTTTATGATTTTTTATGATTTTAAGCTATAATAATAGGGAGGTGAATTTATGAAAAAGAAAATAATATCATTATTATTAATTTTTACAATTGCATTAACAGCTTGCGGCAAGCAAGATAATATTAAAGGTAGTGACGTGTCAGAAAATGTGGCAACAGAAGAAAATGTTTCAAAAGAGTTGGAGAAACATTCGAACACATTCTTTGACGTATTCGATACAGTAATAGACTTTACTGCATACACTGAGAGCGAAGAAGAGTATGAAAAGTACTATGACATTGTAAAGTCTGAGTTTGAAAGACTTCACAAACTATATACTCACTTTGACGACTATGAAGGCATAAACAATATTAAGACCATTAACGACAACGCAGGGATTGAACCTGTAAAGGTTGATAAGGATCTATTTGACCTTATAAAGTTTTCAAAGGATATGACTGAAAACTATTCTGACAAAACAGACATGGCATTTGGACCAGTTTTAGATGTGTGGCATAAATATAGGGAAGATGGACTAAAAAATCCAGATAGCGCAAAGGTTCCAACAATGGAAGAGCTAGAAAAGGCAAAGGAACATATTGATATCAACAAGGTAATCTTAAATGAAGAAGAGTCTACAGTGTTCCTAGAAGAAAAGGGAATGTCATTAGACCTTGGGGCCACATCAAAGGGCTTTGCATCACAAATTGTTATGGATGAGGTAAAAAAAGCAGGATGTAAATATGCCATTCTTTCAGCTGGAGGAAACATAGTTGCTCTAGAACGTCCAATGATTGATGGAAGAGATGTATGGGCCATAGGAGTTCAAGACCCTGACATTGATGGAGAAGAAAATAAAGAACCTATCGAAGTTATTAGAGGAAATAATATTTCCGTTGTAACCAGTGGAGACTACCAAAGATTTTACACCGTTGATGGAAAGAGATACGCTCATATAATTGATCCAGATACACTACAACCGGCGGACAAATTTAAATCTGTAACCATAATTGCAAAGGAAAGTGGCATTGCAGACTATCTTTCAACTACACTGTTTATCTTGGACCAAGAAGAAGGACAGAAACTTTTAGAGAAGTTTGATGGAGCAGAAGCAATGTGGGTTTATAAAGATGGCACTACAAAAGAAACAGAAGGTTTTAAAGAGTATACAAAAGAATAGGGCTTCCTCATTTTAGTGAAAATTGACAAAAAAAAATAAACTATATAATATATCCAAACTAAAGGAGGAGTTATGAAAAAAGATATTAAATTAAGGAATGTTATATTTCCAATTTGGATGCTTTGGATGCTTCCACCAGTTTGGCTTGTGGTCATTCCAGCAAACATTATAATTGACTACTTGGTTTTAAATGGAACATTAGGATATCTCAAAGTGGAAAATAAAAAGCAAGTACTCTATGTAGTTTTAGCAAAGACCGTAATATTTGGATTTTTAGCAGATATTATTGCATCAATCCCACCAATTTTACTAAATATAGTTTTCTCTCCAGAATACAACACAGACCTTGGAAAGTGGTGGCAAAAGAATATAGACCCTATGAATTATAGGCCATATGAATCCATAATAGCAGTTATAATACTTCTAATTTGCGTTATCCTTGGAGGATTTTTAATATATTACTTCAATAAAAAATTCATCTACAAGGATATGGACTTAACCAAACATGAAAAGTATATACTTGCAAGAAACATGGCACTTATAACGGCACCATATTTATTTTTAGTACCAACAGCATGGCTTGTTAGGTAGAAGCTGTTCCTAAAGAAATAGATATGACGAAATATAATGACTAATAAACTAGAGATGAGGCAAAGTTCTCGTCTCTTTTTTATTTGCCTCAATAGAAAAATAGTACCAATTGGGCTATAATTGTTATTAAAGAAATATTTTTAAAGAATAAAAAAATATTATAAATTCTAGAACTCAAGGAGAAGACGATGCCAAACTCTAGTGAAAAATTTATTTTTGTATTTGACTCAAATGGCGTTAGGAGCTTTAATTGCAAAAATGACCTGACCATTGGTGCTGGAAGTGACGAGTCAATTGCAGATGTAATTATAAAAAAGGATGGTGCAAGTGAAGTTATAGGAACCTTTGAGCTTAGTGAAAAGGGTTATATTTATACAAATCTAAGTGAAAGAATGGACACCTGGATTAATTTAAATCATCTTGATAAAAATGTTGGAGTTGTTTTAAAAGATAACACCCATATACTTTTTACAGATGATAAAAAGGACATGGTTTCTATTTTTTATACTGGAGACAAAGAAAGATGTAATAATCCTTGGAAGGTTTTAAATCAAAAGCAAATTAAGTCCAATAAAATAGCAAAAGGTATGAAAGTTGGCGAATGCACTATTAATGGCGATGAAGTTTATATAAAGCATCATAATTTTTGCATTTATCAGAAGATAAATTCTTCGGGAAAGGTAAACAAGATTAACTATAACGAAAATCTTTCCATTAGAATAAAAGAAAGACTTGGAAGTGAAAAGGGTAAGGCTAGAAGGCTTTTAAAAGACACTAACCTTGATATAGAACCTAGGGAGATGGTCCTTGTAATTGGTGGATCTGGGGCAGGAAAGACAACCTTTGTAAACGCAGTGTCGGGATATGAAAAGGCAAATGCTGAAATACATTACAAGGGAATTGACCTATACGAAGACTCTGCAAGGGTTAGAAAGCTCGTAAGACTTGTGCCTCAGTTTGATACCCTTAGGGACAAGGACACGGTGTACCACACATTAAAAGACGCTGCCATGTTACAGCTTCCAATGGAAGTGGTTAAAAATAAAGAAAAATTAAAGGAAAAGATAGAAAATATTTTAAATATTTTTGGAATGGAAAAGGAAAGAAATAATTTTGTAAGTAAGCTTAGTGGTGGACAGAGAAAGAGACTTAGTATCGCCGTTGAATACATTTCTGAACCTGAAATATTTTTCTTGGACGAACCTGACTCTGGACTTGACGCCGGATCTGCAGAAATGGTTATGAAACAGGTTAGACATATTGTGGATGAAGAAAAGATTGCCATAGTCATCTCCCACTCACCGGACAGACTTAGGGATTTATATGACAAAATCTTAGTCATTGCCAAGGACTCGGTGGAAAACTGTGGACAGATGGCGTTTTACGTAAGTATTGATGATGCGCTGGAATTTTTTGGTGTAAATCACTTGGAAGACATAGTTAAGCTAATAAATAATCAAGAAAAGGCGGATTATTTTATAAATAAATTTAAGAGTGGTGATTTAAATGGATAGAGATGTTTATTCTTTACAATTGAAGGTATATTTTAGAAAGTACATGCGTGTGTTTTTTAACTCCAAAGGCCTTTTAAAAATACTTTCCACATTTATCATTACAGCCATTGTGCTTTCTGCAACTAGTGAACAGGCATTTGAACGTTATGACGAGACTAGAATGGCGGCATTTGCAATAGTCTGTGCCTGTATTTGGACGGGGCTATTTAACTCCATAGAACTTATATGTTCTGAAAGAAATTCCATTAAACAAGAACATAAGTCGGGAAATGTTGAGTATTCAGTATTTTTATTTGCCCATATGATGGTGGAATTTATACTATGTTTTGTTGAAGCTATAATTATATCAGCCATGATATTATTTGTTTATAGTGAAAAATTTACGGTTGATAACAAACTAGACATAGCAAGGGTAATGAGCTTGGGCTTTTCAATACTTTTAATCATCTATGCATCGGATATGCTAGGACTGATGATATCGTCAATTGTAAAAAACAACAAGATGGCCATGACCATTATGCCCTTTGCTCTAATAATTCAACTGGTTCTTTCAGACTTTATATTTCAACTGGAAGGCTGGAAGATATATTTATCAAACTTTACAATTGCCAAATGGGGTCTAAGAGCATTGGGGATATCCATAAAATTTAATACCATGGAAACTGCTTTGCCAGATGCGGAAGCAAAAAAATTAGACTTTCAAGCCAAGGAGACCATCGAAAGATTTTTGGGACTTACAAGACAAAAATATAAAAATGATTACAAACCAAACCTAAAAAACATACTAATTGTATTTTTAGTGCTAATTATTTTTATTGTAATTCAGGCATTGATTTCAAAACTTGCGCTGGAACGCATTGACAAGGACGAAAGATAGGTGTATTTATGTATAAATGTAAAAAATGTGGAAATATGGTACCAGAAGGAAATAAATTTTGTGGCGTCTGTGGAACTAAAGTGGAAGAAAAACACGAGAATAATCAAAGAATTATTATAGAAGATTATGACGACTTAAAAAATAAGGGAAAGAGCTTTAATAATAAAAAACCAAATCCAAAGCTGTGGCTTATTATTGGTGTTGCATTAGCGTTAATTGCAGTTTTTATTATAATTAAAATAAAAAACTCCAACTTAAATCCACTGGTAAAGACCATAAGTATATCTGACTTTATTGAAGAACCAGTATTTGAAGGGATTGATGGAGAGGGAACCCTAGACCAAGATAGTATAGAATTTAATCGAGATATGCTGGAAGATAAGCTTAGGGAAAAACTTGGAGAAGAAAAGGACATTAATGTATCTGAAATTATAGACAACTTTACATTTTCAGTGGACCCAATTGATAAGCTTAGCAATGGTGACAAAGTTACAGTTATTGTAGAGATGAGAAATAAGAAAAATATTCAAGATAACTTGGGAGTTAAATTTACAAACCCTAGTAGAGAATTTAAAGTAATCGGTTTAAAAGAATTATACTCTATAGATCCCTTTGATGGCTTTAAACCAAAGTTCACAGGCATCTCTCCAAAGTTAAAGATTAAGATTACTAATTCAAAGCTAAAGGTTGGAAGTAAACTTGAAGAAGCTTTGGGCTCAGCCAGTGGTTACTACGATGTATATATAGATGGAAAACTTATGGATGAAGACGAAGATGTTAAAATTGGAGACAATATTAAATTTAAACTAAATCAAGATGGAATAGACAGGCTTCATGAAAATGCATATAAGCCAAGTGTTTTAGAAAAGGAATACAAAGTCACAAATAAAGACGCCAGGGCCTATATTGTGTCAAAGGAAGAGCTTGATAAGGATTTTTTCAATAAAATAAAGGAACAAGCCCAGTCCATAATAAAGTCAGACCTGGCATCGAGAAATAACGCTGACAATCCAAATTACGAAGGCTTTTATTTCTTAACGCCAAAGGAAAGTGGATGGAAATCCAGTGGACTATTTGAAAATTACAATATTCCTGTTATGTACTTGGTGTACTCATACAATGTTGAAAAATCAGATGAAACTATAAAGGAATACACTGCAGTTGAAGTAATAAATTTCTTAATAGATAAGGTTGATGGAGACTTAGTGGATGAGGAAGATGATGAAGATACAGCAGATGAAAAAGAAAAAATAAAAAGTGAAGTTTCATCAAATGAGCAAAAACCGGAACAGATTATAGACTATGAAAATATTAAGAAGGTATATGGAAGCTATAAGACATTGGATGAACTAAAGCTTGATTTAGTAGAGTCAAAACTAAAAGACTATAACTATGAAGCTTATGATGGAGTAAAATAAATTAGAGAGATCGTCAAGCGTTGACGATCTCTCTTTAAGAAAATAGAGGTAATAATATGAGAATGAGAAAAAAACACTGGGCCATACCTATGTTAACGGAAAATCCATACATATACATGAAACCAAAGGGAGGAAGTGGGCAGTGGCAAGAAAAATTTAGAAAGCAGCAGCCCATTCACTTAGAAATTGGAGCGGGACGAGGAGACTTTTTAGTTGAAATGGCAAGGCAAAATCAAAATATAAACTATATTGCCATGGATAGAGAGGCCAATGCATTTGTAGAAGCAGGAGAAAAGATTAAAGAGGCAGAGCTTCCTAATATTATAGGAATACTGGGAGATGCGGATCATCTTTTAGATATCTTTGGAGAAGGGGAAATTTCAAAAATATATATTAACTTTTGTAACCCATGGCCAAAGAATAGACATAAGAAGAGAAGACTTACCCACCCAATATTTCTAGAAGTGTATAAGAAGATATTGAAAGAAAATGGCGAAATAGAGTTTAAAACTGACAATGATGAGCTTTATGAAGATAGTATAGATTACTTCGAAAAGGAAGGCTTTGAAATTGAAGTTATGGATAGGGACCTTAGTATTAATGAAGATGAATCCATTTCTTATTATGAAAGCAAGTGGAGAGAGCAGGGGATTAAAATAAAATTCCTAAAAGCTAGATACAATAAAGAAAAATAGCAAACAAAAAAAGGCAGGATAACCTGCCTTAATTTTTTGATTTAAATGAAACCTTTGTCTTTAAGGATTGCTGTTGCTTTTTCATGGTTTGCTTCAGTAATCATTACGATTGGACCTGTACATCCCATACCACTTTCAGCGTAGATTCCTTCTTTCCAAAGAGCTTGTACTGCATCTTCTAGGTCAAGAATTTCAATTCCTGAAATAGAGTCAGTTACAACTTCTTTAGGAGGAGCTTCTACTGTTTCAGTTTCTTCAGCAGCTTCCTTCTTAGGTTGTAATGTTTCTATTACTTTATCATAAGATGCTTTTTCAACAGCTTTATATTCGTCAGCTTTAACTTTCATAAAGTTACCCATTACAAGGTCAGCAGCGTACTTAATTGCGTGAGCAACTACTGGAGCTCCTGATGCTCTTGAAACTATACAGATATTTCTATCAAAGTCTTTGCCAACTCCTGGACCGTATCCAAAGCCAGTTGCTTCATAGCTTCCGCCTGTTGAGAAAGCTGAGAATACTTTCATTAGGATATTACCTGTTAATGAGTCAGTAACACAAACATCTGGAACGCCTCTTAAGATATCATTACCTCTTAGTACAGCACCGCCATCAGCTCTTACTGATTCAGCTAATTCTAAGTCATATCCATTTTCTATTAATGTTTCTAATGCTCTTTCAACTTGCTTTGCACCGTCAACGTTTAAAACGCCAACAGTTGGTGTTTCAATTCCTAAACTCTTAGCAACTGAAACACCTGCAATAGCATTTCTTAGCATTCCTTCAACTCTATTTAGAGATGAAGTACCAGTTGTTGTAGCAATAAGCATTTCTCTTCCTGTGCTAGGAGCAACAACTCTACCTATAGTAGAAACTCCAATAGGGAATGTGTAGTGCAATGTTACACAACCATCTATAACTTTTTTATCAAGTAACTCTTCCATTTTCTTATGAGCTTCGTCTTCTGAAGAAACTTCATAAGTTTCTAAATCGCATCCTTCTTGTTTAGGTCCGATTAGAACAATGTCATAGGCTGGAGACTTTGCAAGTCTTGCAGCTTCCAACATGTTTTCTACACCATGTTCACTTCCTAATATTGTAAGACCTATTTTAGGTTTTTTAGCAAATGAACCACTTTCAATACCTTCAGCGATTTCTAAAAGAGCCTCTGCAATAATATTCTTAGGCATATAACCACTCCTATTCTGCAAGCATATTAGATGCTAATTCTCTTAAGGATTCTCCGATTATTTTCTTAATTTCGTCTCTTGATACTCCTGATCCTTCAGCTTCAGCTTCTTCTCCAGGGTTTCTTTCAGCAATGAATGAAACACCATCAAATAGGTTTGTAAGTCTTCCTAGGAATAGGGATCCTTTACCTATGAACATTACTCTGTTCTTGTCTCCTGTAGTAAGATCATCTATACAGAATCCTACATATGGTGCTCCTGAAGGAATATGTCCTTGAGTTGGTGCCCAACCAGGTAGTCCATAAGTTGTAGCAAATGATGGGATATCAGTTCTTTCTAATGCACCGCTCTTAACTCCTAGTGCAGCAATCATCTTGAAGTTTGCTTCTGGTACATTACCTGCTCCTGCTGGAACTGTAATATCAGGGTTTTGCATTTCTACTGAGAATGTATCTACATCTGTTATCTTTAGGTCAGCCTTATCTAAAGCGTTAGTAACTAATGAAGTCATAACAGCTTGAGGTGATGAACCTGTACCTACAGTATGCTTTCCTGTAATGTGAGTTCTTATGACAGGGGATACGCCGTCATTTTTAGATATAACAACTGCGAAAGTTCCTACAACGTCTTCAAGAACAGGATAATCTTTCTTAACGTGGTCTTTAGCGTTCATACCAAGTTTTGCAGTTGATCCACCTGCAACAACTAATACATTGTCATATACTCCAGCTTCAACTAATGCTGCAGCTTGAATAAATGAGTGGATAGGTGCAGCACAGAATCCTCTTGTGTCGGAACCTGATGCATTGTTTAATCCAACTTTTTCAGCGATAGCTTTTGCGAAGTTTCCACCACCTCTTTGGTTAACGTCTCCGCAGGCTTCTTCTGAACATTCTATAACATAATCTATCTCATCTTTAGTAATATTATCATGTGATTGGAATAAATAATCAGCACATAGTACAGCTGAAGCCTTAGAAACAAGGTTTTCAAACATTGTATGTGCGTTTAAGTTAACGTCAACGTCGTGAGCTTGTTTAACAAGTCCAACTAGTTTTCCGTCCATGTAAAGTCCTTCTGCCTTGTGTTCGTCAAGTAGGTGTTTGCTTGCTTCAATATCTGAAGGCTTAACCTTTGCGAAAGACTCAGCTAAATGTGGATAGTTTTCTTCAAATTTAGGTTTTACAGATTCGATAAACTCTTCAGATAGTTCAACTAATTCAAAAGAGTCACAAATCTTAATAGCAGCGATAAATTCATCTTGTGGAACGATTTCACCGAACTTACCTTTTCTTTGACCTTTGCATTCTTTATCAAACCAAGGTAATTCGTAGTTGTTTAATTCTTCTGGTCTCATATTACCAATATAAACTTGGTTTGGTAAATAATTTACAACTTCTTCATAACTTCTAATGTGATCTCCAACAACCTTCAAGAATTCTGAACCAGGGTTAGTAACTCTTTCAGTTGAAGTTGTAGAACCGTTTTGTATAATCATATCTGGTGTATGAATTAATACATATCCGGCACTCTTAAAAACAGGTAGTGTCATAAAAAAACCTCCATTGTAATTATAGCTTCTGCCCCAAAAAGGAGCAGAAGCATTTTTAATTTTGTTATTTAAAAGATTAAAAATTAATCTTCAAAAACTGTTTGACCATCCACTGGAGTTGTTAAAGCCTTAAGAGCTTTTTCAACTAAGTGTCTTCTTAATTCTTTCTCTTCCTTAGGATCCAATGATGGGTTTCCTAATGGGTGAGGAATAGCTATTGTAGGTACTATTCTGTTAGCTCCTACTGTTAATGAGATAGGAACTACTGTACACATGTGAACTACAGGAATACCATATGCTTCGATACCTTTTACCATTGTTGCACCGCAACGTGTACAAGTACCTCACGTAGATGTTAAGATAACTGCATCTACGCCATCTGCTTTTAATTTTGCGCCGATTTCCTCAGCGAATCCCTTAGCAGATGCTACTGCTGTACCATTTCCTACTGTAGCATAGAAATGGTCATATATTTTTCCAATCTTACCTTCTTTTTCCATTTCTCTAAGAACGTCAACTGGAAGAACTCTATCTGCATCTTCATTTGCATAAGTTGGGTCATAACCACCGTGAGCTGTTTCATAAGTTGATTCATCAAGGTTATCAACTCCAGCGATTGAGTATTCACCATATTTAGAAGCTGATGAAGATTCGATTCTGTCAGGGTTTCCTTTTGGAACAATACCACCAGAAGTTACTAAAGCGATAGTAGCTTTTGATAGGTCTTTAATTGCTTCACCAGGTTCAACTCTGTCGAAAGTAGGCATTGGATATTCTGTAACGAATTCTTCACCTTTGATTTTCTTAACAAGCATATCAACTGCTCTTTCAGAACCTCTTTTTTCAGCAAAGTAGTTAACTCTAACTCCTCTTTCGATATAACCTTCTTCTTCAGGTCCAAGAACTTCTTCGCCCTTAGCAAGCTTTTGAGCAAGCTTTGCAATAGCTGGAAGAGCCTTTCTCATACCTGCAGCTGAGTTAGCTGTAGAGATTATATATACGTCCTTCTTGAACATGTCTGCACCTGGGTTTTCAGGATACATACCTGTTATTGAAGGGATGTTTAATTCATCTTTAACCATTTTAGTTACAGTTCCTGCTGCAACTCCGTAACGTCCGGCGTTGAAAGCTGGTCCTGCGATAAATAGATCAGGTTCAAAAGATTTTATCATATCTAAAACCTCTTTACTTGCTGATTCCATATTTTCTCCGAAGTAACTGTCACCACAAACAACAGTACCTACTATTTCAAATCCTTCTCCTAGTTTGGCACTTAGTTGTTTACTAACTGGAGGTAACTCTTCAGCAATAAAAGGCGCTATGTCGGCCTTTTCTTCGCCACCAATACCAGCAAAGAATTGGTTTATATAATGAACGACTTTAATGTTCGCCATTGATACATCCTCCTTTTTATAAGATTTTTTAAAATTCTACTCTAATTATCCTCTGATGTCTTGCATTTCAGAAGTGATTTCGTCAACGTCAAGTACCATTTCCATCATACCGATTTGTTCATCGTAAACTTCTGGATCGAATTCTTCCTTCATAGGTTCTTCGATTACGTGGTAACATGCTAAGTTAAGTTCTACACCAGCTAGAGGACCAGCAAATGTAGGGTCACCAGTTGTTACAGTTTCAGCTGCTAAACCTGCAGCTCCTGCCTCACCAGCACCTAGAATAACAACAAGATTTTCAGGACCATACTCTTCAGCAGCTTCCTTAATTCTCTTTTGGTTTTCTAAGTCCATGGCTCCGGCACTAGTTCAGACAAAGCACTCAGTAGATGCGAATATTACTTCTGTATTTGCAACAGTGTTTACACACTCTTCAATAGCAGGAGCAGGGATTCCATCACGGTCGCCAACGATTATGATTTTTTTGTTTTCTAATAAACTCATGACATCCTCCTGTTTAATTTATTTGTTTAGTTTAGTTGTTAGTTTTGTTTAGTTTAGTTGTTTAAGTTGTACGGTCGAATTAATAACCTTTAGCAGTTAAATAATTGAAACCTGTTTCGTTAGTTGCACCAGTTATAGCTTGAATTTCTACTAAGATAGTTCCATCTTCTCTTAGAGAACCCTTAGCTCCACCAGCTATAATGTCAACAAATTCTATATGACCAATAATCTTGTCTAACTTAGGAAGTATAACCACTTGGTTAGCATTTCCACCAGTAACTACTGCGTTTGCTCTTTCGTCAGCGTCAGCTAATGATTGAGAAGCACCGTCTCTACCAGCATATTCGTCAGTTACGATTACAGTCTTAACATTCTTCATCTCGATCTTCTTGCAGTTCATGATTAAGTCTGTATCTGGGTTACCGAAACCTTCTTGAGATACGATAACTGCGTCTACTCCAAGGTATTCAACTAACTTTGCAGTCCAGTTTGAAGATCTTTCCTTATCCATTAGATATACGTTCTCGTTAGTGATTATTACACCTAGGAAGTTGTAGTCTTTACCATGTCTTGCATAAAGGTCTTCTATAACTCCATTGTTTAAGTGAACGTATGTTGGGTTCTTATCGCATGCGGATACACAGTTACCACTTACGATTGCTCCATCCATAACTTCTGTTGGGTATAGGATTGTAGGTACTATTTGTTTAGCATCTACACCGTAAACGTATGTGTCATGTAGCAAACCTTGAGTTTGTAGCATGTATACATAAGCTACCTTTGGAAGATCAGGATATTCATTAATTTGCTCTAATAATGGTTTAGTTTCATAAGTTACTACTTCATCTGGAGTAAGATCTTTTGCAAGTCTTCCGATGTAATCAGCAGCCTTAAGACCAATCATTCTTATTGCGTTTTCGTGAACATGTTGCTTAATACCATCGATTGGCTCAGCTATAATAACTAAGTTTACAGTCTTTGAGAAAGGAGTGTATTTTGCACCTTCTCCAACCATATCAATGATACCTTCTTGGAAACCAACTATCTTACCAGTAGTAACAACAGCCATTCCCTTAAGAGCATGTGTTCTACCTTGACCAACGGTATCAACTTTATTAAGGATTCCAGGGAAAATTTCTCCAGGTCCTTCAACCTTAACTCTTGGTTCAAGAACGTCCTTAACAGGTGTTATTCTTACGCTTTCGCCAGGTCTTGCTATGTCAAAGTCAATTGACTTAACATGCTCGTCTCCGCCGACAGCTTCTAATAACTCATCCTTACTTACATAAAGGACACCGTCTTCGATTTTTGATGAATCAGAAAATTGTATATCTTTTATAAAGATTTTACCTAATTCTAATTTCATTCCACACCTCCGACTAAATTTTTTTATATAAAACACCACAATTGGTGATTTATTCAATTAAAAGTTTTCATTTATATATTTTTCTGCGCTTATAGATGCTATTGCACCGTCAGCTGCAGCTGTGACAATTTGTCTTATAGGAGTTACTCTAACATCTCCCACAGCAAAGACGCCAGGGATATCAGTTCTCATATCTCCGTCGGTGACTATATACCCATTTTCAAGATTTGTAAACCCATTTACTAAGTCTGAATTTGGCTTAGCACCGATGAATACGAAGACTCCCATAACAGGGTCACCATCTGTTTTAGAGATTTCAGTAATCTCTCCTGTAGAAGAATTTTTAAAAATCACCGAGTCAACAAAGTTTTCTCCTTTGATTTCTTGAATCTCTTCTTCAGGCAGGAAGTGAATTTTTTCATTCTTCCTTGCTCTCTCTAAGATAACTGGAGTTACCTTTGAAAGATTTTTTCTATGAGCAAGATATACCTTTCTTCCAAACTTAGTAAGCTCTATGGCTTCTTCAAAAGCGGAATTACCACTTCCTATAACCACTATGTCTAAGTCTTTGAAGAAAGCTCCATCACAAGTTGCACAGTAAGAAACTCCCTTTCCAGAAAATTCCTCTTCGCCTGGCACATTTAGCTTTCTTGGTTTTGCTCCAGTTGCAATTACGATTGTCTTTGACTTGAAAGTATTTTTTTCGCATTCTACAGACTTAATTTTTTCATTAAAGTCTATCTTAACAACTGTATCTGTTACAAACTCTGTACCAAAACTTTCCGCTTGCTCTTTGAATCTATTAGTAAGGGATAGGCCTGTTGGATTTTCTATTGAGCCTGGATAGTTTTCAATGCTACCAGTAGAAAACATCTGCCCGCCCAAACTTTCTTTTTCGATAACTAGAGTTTTTAGATTTGCTCTTGAAGAGTATAGTGCACAGCTAAGTCCAGCTGGGCCGCCACCAATAACAATAATATCGTAAATATTATCCATGTTACCTCCAATTATCCAATTCTTTCTAATGCATTGTCAATCAAGTCCTTGTCAATGACTTGAAAGTCATCTAGGATATCTGCAGTCCATTTCCAGTCTTTGTTAGTCTTATAAAATTTTTCTGCAGTCTCAATTGCATTTTCTAAAAGATTGACTGAGTCATAGTTAAGTTTATTCCCTTCTTTTAATACTATGGTTCTATAAACTGTTTCATATGGTTTAACAGAACCGTATAGGGGATGAGTTAGAACTTCGTAACCTTGGTGAACAAGATCTCTTGTTTCCCTTAACACTGACAGATAATCTTCTTCTAAGTATCTCACTACATATCCTTCTTTTTCGAATCCTAAGAATTTAGGATTATTTGTAATAATTAGCATAGACACTCCTTATAAGATTAATCATTTATTAATTAGTTAAGGAAAAATAAAAAAAACGACAATAGAATTTGCCTTATCCTCTGTCGCGTACTTCAGAACTCAGTCCCATCACAGTCCTTTTACCTGAGAATTTCGAAAACTATTGGCGAAAGTTTCCTTGTCCCTTCGGTGCCGAAGTCTCTCCCGTGATGTTCATACCGATAATATTTAGTTATTTCCTTAACTTGCACTATAATAATATCATCAGAAATTAAAAAAGTCAACGAAATTTGATGAAATACGCCAATATTTATTTAAAATATTACAAAAAAGTCAAAAATAGAAAAAATTAACAATAAATAAATTTAAAGCTTTAATGTTTTCGCAATTTACATTACACTTAATACATGAACTTAGAATTAATTTAAAGATGGGAGATAGAAATGCAAAAGAAAGATCTGTTTAAAAAGATACCTCAAGTTGAAGAGATTTTAAAAAATTCTAGAACAGAAGAGCTGGACTACTCAAGAGTTTTAAAAACGAAAGCGACGAGAGAAGTGCTAGAGGACATAAGAAATAAAATTATTCAGTGTAAAGAAGAAGATGCAGAAAAACTTTCTACAGAGATTAATGATGAAAATATTATTATAAAGGTAGAGGAAAGACTTTACAAAGAATTTTCTCCTTCCTTATTAAAGGTAATAAATGGAACAGGAACCATACTTCATACAAATTTAGGAAGGTCGTTACTAGATGACTCTATAAAGGAAGATATTTGGAATATAATTTCAAGTTACTCCAACCTTGAGTATGATATTGCAGAAGGTAAGAGAGGCTCTAGATACTCCCATGTAACAAAAATGATTAAACTTCTTTTTGGAGTGGAGGATGCTCTCATAGTAAATAACAATGCAGCGGCGGTGTTCTTGGTTCTAAATACTTTTGCCAAGGACAAAGAAGCCATAGTTTCAAGGGGCGAACTTGTAGAAGTTGGCGGTGCTTTTAGAATACCTTCCGTAATGGCCATGAGTGGAGCAAACCTTGTGGAAGTTGGATCAACTAATAAGACGAGAGTAGAGGACTACGAAGAAGCTATTACAGAGGAAACTGCTGTTTTAATGAAGGTTCACACTTCAAACTACAAATTAATTGGCTTTACCGATGCGGTTTCAAATAGGGAATTAAAAGAACTGGGTGACAAATATGACATTCCAGTAATGGAAGACTTGGGCAGTGGAGTTTATTTTAATATGGAAGAGTATGGACTTCCCCACGAGCCGACCATATCAGAGTCAATTAAGTCAGGAATTGATTTAATAACTTTCAGTGGTGACAAATTACTGGGAGGACCTCAAGCGGGAATCATCGTTGGAAAGAAAGAATATATAGACAAGATGAAGAAGAATCAAATTCTTAGGGCGTTAAGAGTGGATAAGTTTACACTTGCGGCGCTAGAATGCACCATCAGAATGTACTTTGACGAAGAAAAGGCGAAAAAGCATATTCCAACTATTAGGATGATAACACTTACTCCTGAAGAACTTTTTGAAAAAGCGCATGTGCTCAAAGGAAAAATAGACAGTAGAGATAGTAGGATTAATGTATATATAGAAGATGGAAAGTCAACGGTAGGAGGAGGCTCCATGCCGGGAGAGGAGTTTGACTCCAAGGTAATCGTCTTAAGTGGCGATGGATTAACTGCAGACAAAATCGAAGAGACATTAAGACTTTCTTCATCACACATTATAGGAAGAATAAAAGACGACAAGTACATGCTTGACTTAAGAACTTTAAACGACAAAGATTTTGATACAATAGCTGAAGAAATAGAGAACTGTTTTCCAAGGAGATAATGATGAAAAATATTATAATTGGTACAGCGGGTCATATTGACCATGGTAAGACAACTTTAGTAAAGGCACTAACAGGTAGGGAGACTGATACATTAGATGAAGAGAGGAAGAGAGGTATATCCATTAACCTAGGATTTACTTACCTTGACCTACCAAATGGAAATAGAGTTGGTATAGTGGATGTGCCTGGCCATGAAAAGTTTATTAAAAACATGATGGCAGGGGCTACTGGAATAGATTTGGTACTATTCATAATTGCGGCGGATGAAGGAGTTATGCCTCAAAGCCGTGAACACTTAGATATCCTTTCATATATGAATGTGCATAGGGGAATTATCGTTGTTACAAAATGTGACATGGTTGAAGATGACTACCTTATGCTAATTGAAGAGGAATTAAAAGAGTTTTCAAAGGGGACATTTTTAGAAGATGCCCCTATTATAGAAGTAGACTCTATCTCTGGAAGGGGAATTGAAGAGCTTAAAAATGTAATTGCAGAAGAAAGTGAAAAGGTGGAAGAAAAGAAGAGCGACACACCTTTTAGAATGAATATTGACAGGGCCTTTCCTGTAAAGGGAATAGGAATTGTAGTTACAGGAACTCTAATGGAAGGAAAGATTTCAAAGGGAGAAGATCTTGTAATCTATCCTTCACAAAAGGCTTGTAAGGTAAGATCCATCCAAGTTCATGGAGAAGACGAAGACACAGCATATGCGGGACAGCGAACTGCCATTAATCTCTCTGGGATAAAGTCTGGAGAAATTGAAAGGGGAGATATTATAGCACAGGAAGGTTCAATGATAACTACAAATATCATTGACTGTAAGGTTATAGTTTCAAAAACCTCCGACTTCCCAATTCATCACTGGATGAGACTTAGACTTGGCATTGGAACAAGGGAAATCTTCTGTAGGGCAGTTCCCCTTGACAGTGAAGAGATAGCACAGGGGGAAGAGGGATTTGTACAACTGCGCCTGGAAGAGCCTCTAGTTTGTAGAAATAGAGATAGATTTGTACTACGTTCATATTCACCAGTGGAAACCATTGGTGGTGGAGTTATTATTGAACCGATGGCAAAAAAACATAATATTGACGAGGAGCTAGTTAAAGAGCTTCAACTAAAAGAACAAGGTGAACTTAACGACATAATCGTTCAATTTGCAAACTCTGAAGACGAGTTGTTATCCTTAAAGGAAATTGTGTCATATACTGGAGAAAACAAGGACGTAGTTAAAGAGGAAGTTGAAAAGCTAATCGAAGACGAAAAGATAATTAAAATTGTGGACAGATATGTCAGCGAAGAAGTGTTGTTGAGAATAATTGGAAATATAAAAGATATTCTTGAGAAGTTCCATGACAAAAATCCACTTTCACTTGGTATGACTAAGAACGAAATCTTGACTCAAAGTTTATATGCGCCAAACCTTAGAGAGCTGGAACATATACTAAAGATTATGAAGAAAAGAGAAATTATAACAGAGTCAGGGGACTATTTTGGATTAGAAAGCCACAAAATAGTATTAAATCCTAAACAGGAAAAAACAAAACAAGAATTAATAAATGAGATTAAATCAAATGGACTTGAAAAGATAGAAAATATAAAATCACTATCTCGTAATGACAAAGAGAGAAGACATGTTTTAGATTTTATGATTGGAAAAGAAATTTTAGTCTTTGGAGCTGAAAACAACGTTCTTTTAAAAGAGGACTTCGAAAAGGCAAAAGAGGGAATTATTAATCATTTAAAAGAAAATGAAAGGATAACAGTTTCAGAAGCCAGGGATATTTTAAAATCAAGTAGAAAAAATGTGCTTTTAATATTGGAATACTTCGACAGTATTAAGCTGACAAAAAGAGTGGATGATTATAGAGTTATGTTATAAAAAGGCAACGATGCAAATATAAAAAATAAGTTTTCTTTTATTTAAGAAATGTGTTAAAATAATAGTAACATGGGAGTGAATGAGTGCTGGTGTGCTCTCTGGTCTTCAAAACCAGTATGAGGGGTTAGGAGCTTCTTGGGTGGGTTCGATTCCCACGCATTCCCGCCACTATTATATTTTGGTGGCATGAAAGGGGAAGAAGGGTGTGAGTGGTTCTAATTACTGCTCACGCCAGGAAAACGTTTAATCAAAAACAAGGAGGATAGTATGAACGTTTTGTTATTTGGTGCTGCTGTTGATACGGCTACAAAAATTGTTAATGCCGGTAATGGCATAATTTGGAACAAATTGCTAATGGTATTATTACCAGTAGTAGGGCTATTTTTTACAATTTATTTAGGATTTCCTCAATTTGCAAGATTTGGAGCTGCATTAAAACAAACCTTCGGCGGTCTTTTTGATAAAGAAGAAAATGCTAGAAGAAAAGCAGCTGGAGAAATTTCATCATTCCAAGCGTTAGCAGTAGCTATCGCAGCACAAATTGGTACAGGTAACGTAGCAGGGGTTGCTACAGCTATACTATCAGGTGGTCCTGGAGCTATATTCTGGATGTGGGTAGCTGCATTATTCGGAATGGGTACAATATTTGCGGAAGCAGTACTTGCTCAAAAATATAGAACACTTGATGAAGATGGTAACCCAGTAGGAGGACCTGCTTACTACATTAGTGAAGGTTTAAAAAACAAGAAATTAGGAAAAGGATTAGCAGCATTTTTCTCAGTTGCCATTATATTAGCACTAGGATTTATAGGTAATATGGTACAATCAAACTCAATGGCATCTGCAATCCACGCAGCATTTGGATTTAGCCAACTAGCTATCGGTATTTGTATAGCAGCAGTTGCAGCACTTGTATTTATTGGTGGTATTAAGAGAATTGCAAACTTCGCAGAAATGGTAGTTCCAGTAATGGCACTTGTATATGTAGTACTTGCAATAGTAGTATTAGTTAAATTTAAATCTAATATTGGACAAGCTTTTGGACTTATTTTCAAAGGCGCATTTGAACCACAAGCAGTGCTTGGTGCAGGAGCTGGTATCACAGTTAAACTTGCAATAAGATTTGGTGTTGCAAGAGGATTGTTCTCTAACGAAGCTGGTATGGGTTCTACACCTCATGCTCACGCTACAGCAAAGGTTAAACACCCAGTTGAACAAGGTTTAACAGCTATGCTTGGTGTATTTATAGACACTGGTGTTGTTTGTACAGCAACAGCCCTTGTAATTCTATTAACAGGAGCTTTTGACTCAGGACTTGCTGGCCCACTTATGACACAAGAAGCATTCCATATTGCATTCGGTTCATTTGGTAAAGCAGTACTTGCAATTTGTCTAACAGCATTTGCATTCACTACTGTAATTGGTTGGTACTACTTCGGTGAAACCAACATTAAATATTTATTTGGTAATAAGGGACTTATGCCTTACAGAATCATAGTTATAATTTGTATAGTATTAGGTTCAATGTTTGAAATTGAATTCGTATGGTTACTATCAGACTTCTTCAATGGTTTAATGGTATTCCCTAACTTAATAGGTTTATTATTCCTTCATAAACATGTAAAAGAACTTGAAAAAGATTATGACCAATTAAAACAACTTGGTAAAATCTCATATGTTTACGAATGGGAAAAGAAATAATAATAGAATCTCCTTTCATTATTAGGTAGCAAGGCTTAGTCCTTGCTATCTTT
>NZ_JBBKBD010000008.1:0-79725 GCF_037890055.1 Lagierella sp. ICN-221743
CTTACATAGTTTAATGGGTTTGTATGTGCACCATTTATTCTTACTTCAAAGTGTAAGTGTGGTCCTGTTGAGTTTCCTGTTGAACCTATAAGTGCAATTGTCTGTCCTTTTGATACTGAACTTCCTACTGGTGCAACGAATCCTGAAAGGTGTGCGTAGTATGTTACGATACCATTTGCATGTTGTACCTTCATTAAGTTTCCGTAGCTTCCGCTATAGCCTGCAAAGATTACAGTTCCTGCTTCTGCTGCCACAGCTGGTGTTCCCATTGGACTTGGAATATCTATTCCTGTATGGAATCCTGAGTGGATTGAAATTGATCTATATCCATATCCACTGGAAATTCTTCTTGATCCTGGAACTGGCCATCCTAACATACCTGATCCTAAGTTTCCTGTGTAGGAGTTTTGGTATGTTGTTGCAGATTTTTGATATGCTGTTGAAGAAACTGAACTTCTGCTAGAGTATTGTGTTTTTTTAGCTCTTGCTTCGTTTGCTTTTCTTATAGCTTCTTCTCTTGCTCTTCTCTCTCTTTCAGCAATAGCTTGTTTTTCTTTTGAAATACTATTTTCTAATTCTTGTATTTCTCCTTCAAGTTTTGCTATCTCTTCAAGATTTTCTTCTTGTTGTCCTGACTTTTCAGTTATAAGAGCTAGCTTTTGTGCCTTTGATTCATAAAGCTCAGCATTTTTATCATTAAGTGATGCCTTTGTAACTTCAAGGGCAGTCTTTTTCCCATTTAGTTCATCTTTTTTAGCATCGATAAGTAATTTGTTGTCTTTAAGATCGTTGATTACGTCTTTGTCATATTGCGTTATGAACTTCATTGTTGAAGCCTTTGATAATAAGTCGTCCACATCTTTTGATGAGAAGATTATATCAAGGTAGCCAACTTGGCTGTTCATATACATAACTGAAACTCTTTCTTCGAACTCCTTTTGATTTTTTGAAATCTTATTTGCAAGTTCTTCTATTTCCTTTTCAGTTTTTTCTATATCATTTTCAAGTTCTGAAATTTGCGCTTCTAATTCTGCGATTTGTTTTTCCAGTTCTGCGATTTTCGCATCTAAATCAACAACTTCTTCTGTTAACTGATTCTTTTCAGATTCCAGTGAATTGATGTTGTTTCTTAAATCGTCAACTGATTGGATAGCTCTATTCTTTTTTGATTCCATCTCGTTGATTGACTGTGCAAATGACTTGCTTGAAAGTGCAAAACAAGATGATACTGTCATTGACACTGCAAGCGTTAAGGTCAATAACTTTTTACAATGTTTACTCTCCAATTTTTATCCTCCCTAAACCTTTAAATATCGTCTAATAGATATTAATGAACCTATTGTACCAATTCCTCCGCCTAAAGTCAAAAATATAACTAAAATATCTAGTTTCAAAAACTCCATCGGAATTAAATATCCTGCTAAAGTTCTCTGGACGGAATCGGAAAACCTACTAAATATATATCCATATCCAAAGTAGATTGCCACAAATGCAAGAATCGACCCTATTAGCCCAAAGACTAATCCTTCAACTATAAATGGTCCTGTAATTACTCTATTTGTAGCTCCAATATATTTTTTTATCTCTATTTCATTCTTTCTAGCATATACCGTTAACTTTATGGTGTTTGATATTATAAATATTGATATTATTACTAATGCTCCTACACCTACTGCTCCACCTATGTGAACGTACTTAGAAATCCTCATAACTCTGTCCACAGTGTCCTTGTAGTATTCCACCTTTACAATATCTTCCATGCCATTGGCTTCCTTTGCGAATGCATCTGCATCGTCAAGCTCTTTCAGTGAAACTACGAATGAAGGAGGCAGCGCCTTTTCAAGTCCTTCCAGTATGTAGCTGTCAGATTCGCCAATCGTCTTTTTATATTCTTCAAGTGCATCTTTACTTGATTTAAACTTCACATTTGTTATAAGTTTATTTTCTTCCAGGCTTTTTTGTATCTCTTCAATTTGAGCTTCTTCGGCTTCTGGTTTTAAATAAAGTATTACTTGATCTACTTTTCCCTTTAAATCTACTACGTATTGATTAAGTGTAAGTGCTGAGATAAGTATTGTTCCAAGTATGGAAAGCGCAAGCATAATAGAAACTATTGATGCAAAGCCCATGGCTCTGTGACTCCATAAACTCTTTATTCCTTCTTTTAGTGTGGCAAAAAATACTCTAATCTTCTTCATATTTACCACCTATCTCATCTCTTACTATTTTCCCATTTTTCAAATGTATAACTCTCTTTTTAAGTTTATCCACCATATCCTTTTCGTGGGTAATCATAATAACTGTAGTTCCCTTTTCGTTTATGGCTTCTAGTGCATTAACTATTTCCCAAGATGTTATGGGGTCAAGGTTTCCAGTCGGCTCATCTGCGATAAGAAGTTTTGGATCAACTATGAGCGCCCTTGCAATAGAAACTCTTTGTTGTTCTCCACCAGATAGTTCATGGGGATATGCTTTTTCTCTTCCACTTAGGTTTACAACTTCCAGTAGTTCTGGAATTTTTGTTTTAATATGCTTTCTAGAGTAACCAAGTATCTCCATGGCGTATTGTAAGTTGCCATATACCGTTTTGTTTTCTAGAAGTCTAAAGTCTTGAAAAACAACTCCTATTTGTTTTCTAAGCATTGGAATCCGTCTTGCTCTAATCTTTGTAACATCTTCACCGAACATAAATATATGTCCCTTGGTCGGATTCTCTTCTTTTAACATAAGCTTTAAAAGAGTAGACTTACCTGCACCACTTTCTCCGATTACAAAAACGAACTCTCCTTGATCTATTTGAAGATTTATATCGTCTAACGCGACAATATTTTTCTTATACACTTTACTAATATCTTTTAGCTTTATCAAAGCATCACCTCTTATCTCTTATCTATTATACCACAGGAAATCATATTAGTTACAAAATGGTTACAAAAAATTAGATTTTTTTAAAAAATTCTTACATTTTTTTAATAATTTGTTTATTTTACTATGTGTTAAGGGTATAATTATCATGAGGTGGTAGTATGGATAAAAAGGCCATAAGAAAAAAAATAATCGCCGAAAGAGATGATTTGGATTTCGGTGTTAAACAGTCAAAGGACGAAATAATCATAAATAGATTTTTGGATCAGGGCTTTATTGAAAAGTACGACAATATTTTTTGCTATGTAAGCTTTGGTTCTGAGATTGATAATGGTAAAATTCTTTCTACGATTTTAGACAGTGGCAAAAATTTATATGTTCCCTATGTGGATATAGATTCAAGGCAAATGTGCCTTTGTCAGATTCACGATATTGCCGAAGACCTTGAGAGAGGTCACTATGGTATATTGGAACCAAAAAAAATTTTACGAAAACCAGTAAATAGTGGTATTATAGATTGTGTCATTTCACCGGGGGTGGCTTTCACAAGAAAAATGGAGAGAATTGGATATGGTGGAGGGTACTATGACCGCTTTTATTCCAGTTTGAAAAAAATGCCATTTATTGTTGCGCTTGCCTATGATTTCCAAATTGTAGACAGCTTGCCAACAGAAAGTTTTGATATCCCAGTTGATATGATCATCACAGAAACGCAAATTATAAAATAAGCAGGAGGCAAAATGAGAAATTTAGGTGTTGTAGCAAGAGGTTTAAGAACTCCAATAATAAAAAGCGGAGACAATCTACATGATATTTTAGTAGAAACTCTAGACAAGGTTCACAAAGAAGATAATATTGAGTTCAGAGATATGGATGTTTTAGCAGTAACTGAATCCATCCTAGCAAGATCTCAAGGAAATTATGCTACTATTGAGCAGTTGAAAAAAGACCTTGATAGAAAATTTGAAAAAGAAATAGGAGTAGTATTCCCTATTACTAGTAGAAACAGATTCTCTACTATAATGAATGCTATTGCTCAAACTGATAAGAAGATTAAAGTGTTTTTCAATTTTCCTTCTGATGAAGTTGGTAATGCATTATTTGATAAATCTCTTTTAATCGGCAAGGACATAAACATCTACAATGATATCCTTAACGAAAAAGAGTATAGAGAATTAGTTGGAGAAGATAATCGTCACATCTTTACTGGAATAGACTATGTAAAACTATATAAGAGCTATAGAGAAAACGAAGATATTGAAGTTTACTTCACTAACAATCCTGAAGAGATTGCAAAACTTTCAGATGAATTGTTGATTTGTAATATTCATGACAGAGTGTACTATAAAGAAACTTTCAAGAAACTTGGAGTTAAAAATGTTTTAAGCTTAGATAATATTTTAGATAAACCAGTTGATGGAAGTGGTTACAACGAACTTTATGGAGTTTACGGTTCAAACCTTTCAACTGAAAGTTCAATTAAACTATTCCCAAGAGACTCTCAAGAGTTTGTTGAAAAGTTACAAAAGGACATTAACGAAAAATATGGAGTTAATATGCAAGTTATGATTTACGGTGACGGTGCATTTAAAGATCCTATTGGAAAGATTTGGGAACTTGCAGACCCAGTAGTATCTCCAGGATACACAAAGGGACTTGAAGGAACTCCTAACGAATTAAAAATAAAGTATATTGCAGATACAGATTTAAAAGATATGAAGGGACAAGAAGCACTTGATGCTATAAAGGATAAAATTTCCCATAAGGAATCTAACTTAGTTGGTTCTAACGCATCACTTGGTACTACACCAAGACAGTTGACTGACCTTTTAGGTTCCCTATCAGACCTTGTTTCAGGTTCTGGAGATAAAGGTACTCCTGTAGTTTTAATTCAAGGCTACTTCGACAACCTAGCTTCAAATTAAAAGCAAAAAAATTACTGCCAAAGAAATCTTTGGCAGTTTTTTATTTGCATAAAGAATACCCCATAAAGCATTCTTAATTTTTATCTTTTTTTATTGTCAATATTAAAAGTAGTGCAATAACACCTATTATGGCAATACTTCCTCCGGGCTTTAAGCTCAAATAAAATGAAGTTAAAAGTCCAAGTATCACATATAATACTCCAAGCACTACTGAAAGTAATACTGTGTTCTTAAATGAATTTGAAAGCTTTATGGCTCCTGCAACGGGAAGTATCATAAGGGATGAAAGTGTTAAAACCCCTACTATTCTTGAACCCATACCAATTGAAAGTGCCGTTAATATTGTTATCATAAAGTCAAGCCTTCTCACTGGAAGATCAGTAAGCTCTGCAATTTTTTCATCAAATATTATATACACGATTCCAGTGTAGTATTTAAAATAGAAAAATATTACACAAAATGTTATGACTCCAATTATTCCAAGTTCTATATTGCTAATGGCTGCAATTGAACCAAATAGAAATGAGTTTAAGTTTTTCGACCCTGGAGTGAAATCTGAAAGCACCGCCGCAAGGCCAACACCAAGACTTGTTACAATTGCAATTGCCATGTCGGCATTTTTCGGAAATTTCTTTCTTAAAAAATCTATGAAAAGCGACGCTATTAAGCATGATATTATGGACCCCACAACTGGATTTATACTAATAATCAGTCCAAGGGCAACTCCCGCCAATGCGCTATGTGACAGTGCGTCTCCAAGGTTTGAAGATTTTCTGCAAACCATAATCGTTCCTATAAGGGGAATTGAAAGGGCAATTAAAATTCCTGCTGCGAAGGACTTCATAATAAAATCGTATTTAAATATACTCACTATTCCTCCACCACCTTTTTATCTTTAACTCTTAATACCCTTGAAAAGTATGGCCTACAAAAATCCATTTCGTGTGTAACCACGATTATGGTTATTTTGTGCATCTTGTTTAAATGCTGCAATATGGAAAAAAGTATTTTTTTACTTTCCACATCAATACCCGCTGTTGGTTCGTCAAAAATTAAAATTTTTGGATTTGAAACAAGTTCTTTTGCTATTAAAATCCTCTGCTTTTCACCACCGGACATATTGTTAAAGTCATATTCCTTTTTATCTAGCATCTGCACCATTGAAAGTGCATTTTCAACTTTATTTTTAACCTTTTTGTTTGAAATTTTAAAAAATCCCATTTCATCATATAGATTTAAAGAGATTATCTCCATTGGCGTAATTGAAAATGAAAGATTTTTTTCAGCAAGTCTTTGCTCCAAGTATCCGACAGTGATTTTTTTGCCGTCTTTATCTTTTGCAAGCACAATCTCACCCCGTTTTGGTTTAAGTTGTCCCAGGATTAATTTTAGAAGAGTGGTCTTCCCCTCTCCATTGTCGCCGGTTATTCCAACGAATTCACCTTCGTTTATATGAAGGTTTATATTTGATAAAAGATCCCTCTTATATCCAAAAGAGAGATCTTTTAGTTCAATAATCTTATTCATTATTTAAAGGACTCCAAAATGTTTTTAAAGTTTTCTTCCATCATAGTTAAATAATTTTCGCCATTTTTTACTTGCTCATCTGTAATAAACTCAAGTGTATGAATTGGCATTGCCTTTCCACCAATTTCTTTTGCTATGGTTTGAGGCACTTTGCCAGAGTCTTCCCCTTCATAGAAAACTGTTTTTATCCCTTCGCTCTTGGCAGTGTCAACAATATTTGCAATTGTCTTTAAATCTGGTTCAGAGTCTGAAGTCAAGTTTTCAATTGGAATTTGAACAAGTCCATAGTCCCTTGCCATGTATCCAAAGGCTTCGTGAGGAACAATTATATGTTTTCCCTTATAGTTTTCAAAATCTCCAGCATATTTCTTATCTAGTTCATCTAATTTATTTTTTAATTCTTCAAAGTTTGCTTCATAGAATTCCTTGTTTTCTGGATCTATTTTAGAAACAGCTTCGCAGATGTTTTTTGAAACGATTTGGAAATTTCTAAGTGAAAGCCATACATGGGGATCAAATTCTCCATGATGATGGTGATGATGTCCGTGTCCTTCTTCGTGGTCATGGTCGTGATCATCTTCATGATCATGATCGTGGTCATCTTCGTGATCGTGATCATGGTCGTGATCTTCTTCGTCTGCTTTTATTAAATCAATTCCACCACTAAGGTCTACAATTTTATCATTGTCAACAACCTTTTTTGCATCTTCTATCCATGATTCAAGTTCAAGTCCATTAATAAGTACAAGGCTAGAATCTTTTAATTCCTGAATATCCTTTAGAGATGGTTCCCAGTCGTGAACTTCAACCCCTGCCGGTATAACAGATTTAACATCCATCTTGTCCTTTACAATTTCCTTTGTTGCAAATTCTATTGGATAAAAAGATGTATAAACAACTTTTTTCCCTTCTGCATTTGATGAACCTTCCTTAGTATTTTCAGTATTTCCTGGCTTAGCAGCACAGGAAGCAAGCATTAATACGCTTAAAAATATTGCTAATATCTTCTTCATATTTTCCTCCTAAAAATTAAATTTATGTACTTTTATATTTGATTCATCGAGGTAGTTAGAGGCAAATTCCTTAAATGTTTTCACATCTCCTGTCGTGAAAAATTCAAGACTTCCAGAAGTTCTATCTAGCTCTTCAGGAAAAATTTCAATTACTTCTCTAGCTTGTTCAAAGGAAGGATTAACAATTTTTTTATCCACACCAAAAACTTCAATTATCTCCTTCTTAACATATGGATAATGTGTGCATCCTAAAACTATTGTGTCATAGGAAAAATTTTCCACTTCCAGCTTATATGACCTTAATGCATCAAGAATTTTTTCTCTCTTTTCATCATAATCTTCTCGTGACTCTATAATTGGAACAAGCTTTGAGCAGCCAATTCCCATTACTTCTACTTCAGTATCTAAATCACTTACACATTTGTTGTATAGACCAGCTTCAACCGTACTCTTAGTTGCAAGGACCAAAACTTTTTTATTTTTCGTTTCTCTTATAACGCCCTTGGCTCCCATATATCCAATGCCTATAAGCGGAATGTCTGTAATTTTTTCAAGTTCATTTAGGGCCTGAGCGCATATGGTATTACAAGCTATAACTATAGCCTTTACACTTTTTTCCTCGAAGAACTTTACAACTTCCTTCGAAATTTCAATAAGCTCTTCTTTAGTCTTGTCGCCATAGGGAACTCGTTTATTGTCACCAAAGTAAATATAATTTCCATTTGGAGCAATCTTTAGCACTTCCTTTAGCACAGTAAGTCCTCCATAACCCGAGTCATATATTCCAATAGCTCTATCCTTCATAATCTCTCCTAATCGCCCTTGTATTAAAAACATATCTATATTTAACCCTTAACAGATTGTATGCGTTATTACATTCTTCATAAGAATCAAATATTCCAAAAACTGTCGACCCAGATCCAGACATCAACGAAACTTTTGCATCTAATTCGTACATGTCTTCTATGATGTCTTCGATTTCTGGACAAACTCCAACGGAAACTTTAGTCATGTCATTAAAGAAAAATTCTTTTTTTATTTCTCTCCTATTTAAAGCCTCAACAAGTCTATCCATCTTATTTTCCTTTGTCATTTCAACCTTGGAGTAGACATAAGGCGTTGAAACTTTACATCCATTGTTGATAATGAGTATTGGTATATCCTCTATTACTATCATATCATAGAAGTCAAATCCTCTACCTGTGGCTCTTAAAGTCCGATTTTCAAAAAAATATGGGACATCTGATCCGATATCCTTTGAAATTTCTTGAAGTTTTTCTTTGCTAAAATTAAGTTTCCAAATTTCATTTAAAGCTTCCATAACACAGGCACAGTTGGAGCTTCCTCCTCCCATTCCTGCAGCAATTGGCATATTCTTTAAAACTTTTACTCTTATACCTGGGGTTCCATCGTAAAAAACCCTTAATGCATCCCATCCCTTGTATATAAGGTTTGTTTCATCCTTTGGAAAGTCTTCTTCGTCGCAAACTATTTCGATTGCATTTGAATTTGTAGTCTCTATTTCTATTTCATCATACACGTCTACAAATTGCATTATTGTATCTATATTATGAAAACCGTCTTCTCTCTTATTCAAAACTTCCAAGGAGAGATTAATTTTTCCATATGATTTTCTCTTCATTGTTAACTCCGTATTACCATACTCGGCAAAAAAAAACGACCTTAAGTCGTTTTTGTATTAGCATAGTTGTAATTCCACTGTTGAAGTGAGCAAATCTGAATAAGTAAATGAAATTGTTCTTTCTTGCTCAAACTCATTGGTTATTTTAATAGTGAATAAACTGGGAAACACATTTTCAATAACTCCGGTTTTTGTAATAATCTTATTACGTCCCTTATCGGCTTTGATTACTACCTTCTTACCGATATTTTCCTCCACTTGATTCTTCAAGACTTCCAAGCTCATATACTTAGACAATAATATCCCTCCTAGGCATATCAAATAATAGCATTAAGTTTCCATAAAATTAAGTCAACTATACTACATAAGTATACTACACTTTTTCAGGAAAGTCAAATTTGCTAATTTTCTTCTTAACTTAATTCTACTTTAAGCCCCATTGAGAAGCCTTCAGCTACATAATCTACTTTTGCATTTTCGTAAACATTTTTTATTTCATCACGAATTAAAAAGTTAAAGCCTTGGCTTTCGATTACAAAATCCTTATCGGTCTTTTCACTTGGTGAAAGTGTGAACACATAGTCACAGCATGTGCTTGTGCCAATGTCGAATCTTAAATATTCCTTACCTGTGTTTTCAAGAATTTTATTTAAATATGTCACAGCGGAATCTGTTACATTTACATTCATCTTATCCCCTCCTATGTATGTTTGAATTTATAATATAATTGTATTATCATATGGTTAGGAGGTTATATCATGATAACTAAGGATATTCTCATTACCGATTTGATTAAGTCCTATCCTGATGCGGTTAACATCCTTATTGAAAATGGTATGCCATGTATAGGCTGCCATTCAAGTCTTAAGGAAACCCTGGAAGAGGCCGCGCTTGTTCACGGCTTGGATATTGACAAATTAATTAGGGAATTAAACGCTTAAATTCCCTATACATATAAAGAGAGGGGAGAATTATCTCCTCATCTCTATTCTAATTCTAATAATTGCTTTAATTTTGGTTCGTCAAATCCGACTACTTCTTCTTCTCCAACTACGATTACTGGAACGCCCATATGCCCCATTTTCATAAGTTCCATTCTAGCATCTGTATCTGTTGAAATATTTTTTTCATCAAATTCTATATTATTGCTCTTTAAAAAATCTTTTGCCGCAACACAGTAAGGACAAGTGTTGCTTGAATATACTACTACATTTTTCATTTCAATACACTCCTTTCAAATTAATTATACCCATGACATTTTTATTTAATCATTTCAGTGTATTTTTTTGTAATATTAATATAGTCTTCCAATGAAAGATTTTCCGCTCGAAGATTTCCAGACAGCTCTAAACTGGAAAGTATTTCTTTTAACTGAGCCTTCGATACATCTACAAAGCCTGTACTCAATGAGTTCATAATATTTTTTCTTCTTTTGGTGAATCCAGATCGAATAAATTTAAATAGATAGTCTTCGTCCACATCAAAGTCCCTGTCCACAAGTTCTAAATAAAGTATGGCAGAGTCAACGTTTGGACTAGGCATAAACACAGTTTTTGGAACCTTTATAAGTATTTCCGAGTTGCAATTGTATTTTAAATACAACGTCAATGAACCGTAGTCCTTGTTGTTAGGTGAAGCCACAACCCTTCTTGCCACCTCTTCTTGTACCATTACTGAAATGGTCGAGAAGTATTTTTTATTTTCAATAATCCTCTCAAGGATGGGAGTTGTAATATAGTATGGTAGGTTTGCCACTACTTTTAGTTTTTGTCCCTTTGCTTCTTCCAAAAAGATTTTTTCTAATTCGGTCTTTAAAAAGTCCCCGTTGATTATTTTTACATTGTCATAGTTTCGAAGTGTGTAGTCTAACACTTCCATAAGTCTATGGTCCTTTTCGATGGAGATAACTTTTTTTACATTTAGGGCAAGCTCCTCTGTTAACGTTCCAAATCCTGGACCGATTTCAAGGACTATGTCATCCTTTGTTATTCCAGACTTCTCTACAATATTTTTTACAATATTTCCATCAATCAAAAAGTTTTGACCAAGACTCTTAGAGAAGCTAAAGTTGAATTTTTTTAAAATTTCAGCTAAGTATGAACTTTGATACAATCTATTTTCCATGATATTTTAAAATCTTCTCCTCCAATTGTTCTCTCTCAATATTGTAATTATTAAGTCTTTTCAAAAACTGCTTTCCATTTGCATACCCTATGGAAAGTTCCTTACCTAAAAATACTCTAAGCTCTTTTGAGCCCGGCCCCACAATTCCATATTCAACTAAATCTTGAAATGAAAACTCAACTCGCGGGCTTTCGTAAACCGCCTTTGCGTTTTGTAGTGCCTCGATTATATCTTCCGGTTTTGCATTTTCTATTCCAATGTCGTCGTTCTTTATTGAAAGGTCCCTTGAAAGGTATGCGTTTTTAACTCCAGGAACCGCCTTGTTAATGGTCTTTCGTATTTTTTCTCCAGCATAGTCTGGGTCTGTCAACACTATAACTCCCTTTTCTTCTTGGGCCTTTCTTATTCTCTTAAAAAGATCTTTGGGAAAGTGATGGCCGTCAGTTGTTATAATTTCACAGTCAACTGCTTTTTTAACAGCAGCTACGTCATCCTTTCCCTCAACCACGATTACTTCTTTAATCATCAAATTCTACACCTTTAAGTGAAAATAGTTTCACCGTATTCTCTCTAGAATGTTCTATTATTTTATCGATTTGTATTTCTTTTAAATTTGCTAACATATCTGCCACATATCTTACATTAGTAGGGTCATTTCTCTTGCCCCTATTTGGAACAGGCGCAAGGTATGGCGAGTCGGTTTCGATTAAAAGCCTTTCAAGGGGAATCTGTTTTGCCATTTCCCTTACGTTAACAGCGTTTTTAAAAGTCACAGGCCCTGCAATTGAAATATAGAATCCAAGTTTCATAAACTTTTCAGCCATTTCAACGGATCCAGTGTAGCAGTGCATAACTCCTCTGACACGCCCTTCAAACTCTTTCAATATGTCATAGGTGTCACCCATGGCATCTCTTGTGTGAATAATTACAGGAAGGTCTAACTCGTAAGCTAGCTCCAATTGCTTTTTAAAAACCTCTTTTTGAATTTCTCTAGGGCTATTGTCATAGTAGTAGTCCAGGCCGATTTCTCCTATGGCAACTACCCTTTCATCCTTTGAAAGTTCCCTAAGCTCATCTAAGTCCTCTTCCTTGAACCCTTCTGCATCATGGGGATGAATGCCCACTGCCGCAAATATATTGTCATATCTGTTTGAAAGTTTCACAACTCTTCTACTTGTCTCCATGTCAGAACTTGGATTAATAATATAGCTAATTGCATTTTCCTTTAGAGATTTTATAAGCTCGTCTCTGTCTTCGTCAAATCTCTCTTCGTCCAAGTGGGCATGGCTGTCAATCATCTGCTTCATTATGATATCACAGCTCCATCATCTATATCTTTAAGTGTTGAAACTATTGTAAATTCTTCATCATTTGCCGCAGCAAGTATCATGCCTTTTGACTCAACACCTCTTAGTTTTACCGGCTTTAAGTTAGTGCAAACTACGACTTTTTTGCCGATTAAGTCACTTGGTTCGTACCATTTTTTGATTCCAGAAACGATTTGTCTTTCCTCATTACCAATTTTTACTTTTAATACAAGTAATTTATCTGCATCAGGATGGTTCTTTGCATCAATTATCTTTGCAACCTTTAATTCCACCTTGTCAAAATCATCAATGGTTATTTCAGGTTTGCCTTTTATAACTTCTTTTGCCATCTTTTCTTGTTTTCTCTTTTCAATAAGCTTTTGATTTTCTTCACTAAGTCTTAGAACTTCCTTTTGTACATCAAGTCTTGGGAATAGATTTTCAGTCTTTTTAACCTTTGTTCCCGCCTTTGTTAAGCCAAACTCTCTTGCATCTTCCCAATTAATTTCATCTTGACCAATTTGTTCTTTAATCTTTAGGGCAGTGTCTGTAATAAATGGATTGATTAGAATGTTTACTATTCTTAGTGACTCCATTAAGTTATATAGTACAGTTGAAAGTCTTTCATTGTCTTCATTTTTTCCAAGTACCCATGGCTCTGTTTCATCAATGTACTTGTTCGTTCTTCTAATAAGCTTCCAAATTGATTCTAAAGCAGAGCTAAATGCCATGTCGTCAATATGTTTTTCAACTTCGACAATTGTATGCTTTGCCACATCAATAAGCTCTTCGTCAATTGCTTCTGTTTTATTAGGAGCAGGTATTTCTCCACCAAAATACTTTTCAACCATGGTTACAGTTCTTGAAACAAGGTTTCCTAGGTCGTTGGTTAAGTCTGAATTTATTCTTTGTAAGAACTTTTCATTTGTGTAATTACCGTCGTTTCCAAACACAAACTCTCTTAATATAAAGTACTTAAGGGCGTCTTTGCCATAAAGGTCGATTATTGGTTCTGGATAAACTATATTTCCCTTTGACTTAGACATCTTGTCATCATCAAATAATATCCATCCATGGGCCATTATTGTCTTTGGTAATTCTAAGTCAAGTGCCATTAGTAGCGCTGGCCAAATGATGGCGTGAAATCTTACTATCTCCTTACCTACAAGGTGAACATCTGCAGGCCAATACTTATTAAATTTTTCTTCGTCCTGTCCATAGCCAATTCCTGTTAGGTAACATGATAGCGCGTCAATCCACACATAGATAACATGCTTGTCGTCAAATGGAACTGGAACTCCCCAATCAAAAGAAGTTCTTGTTACGGATAAATCTTCCAAGCCATCCTTCAAGAAATTATTTATCATTTCTTTTCTTCTTGAGTCCGGTTCTAAGAACTCAGGATGATCTTCGTATAATTTTATAATTCTATCTGTGTACTTTGAAAGTCTAAAGAAATAAGTTTCTTCTTCATGATATTCAACAGGTCTTCCACAGTCAGGACATTTTCCATCATCAAGTTGTGCCTCAGTCCAAAAGGCTTCGCATGGTACGCAGTAATTTCCCTTATAAACTGATTTATAAATCTCGCCCTTGTCATAAAGCTTTTGGAAAATCTCTTGAACATTTTTTTCATGTTCCTTGGAGCTTGATCTAACGAACGCATCGTAATCTATTCCAAGTTTCTCCCAAAGTTTTTTTGCAGATTCAACTATTGGGTCAATGTACTCAAGTGGAGTAACTCCAGACTCAGTTGCTTTTTCAAGTAACTTTTGTCCATGTTCGTCTGTGCCTGTTGTAAAGAATACATCATAGCCTTGCATCTTCTTAATCTTCTTTAAAGTATCTGCAATAATTGTAGTGTAAGTATGCCCAACATGAAGATTATCACTTGGATAATATATTGGGGTGGTTAAATAATATGGTTTTTTACTCATTTTCTCCTCCAAAAATAAACAATAAAAAAACTTCATCTACATAGAGACGAAGTTATTCGTGGTACCACTCTAATTCAACTGTTTCCAGTCCTCATTTTTTAAAACTCCCAGGCCATTTCCCCTTCTATCTCCTCCGTCTTTCACCAAGCGACGGCTCTCTAATCTTGAATCGAAGGTTTCTTCTGTTCAACGTTTTTATTCAATTGCTTTAATTTTACTATATGGTATTAGTTTTTTCAAGCAATTTACAAAAAGGAGAGTTTATTTTTCTTTTTCTATTATTTTATCAATTCCCGCAATGGATAAACTCTTTGCCATTATTAAGAACAACACCATTCCAAATGAGCCTTGAATTAAATCAGTTGGGATTGAAGCAATACCTACAAAGATGGTCTTTGCAAAGAACATATTTGTAAAATAGTATCCAAGCACCATAATAAGTTCTGCTACTATAACTGCAATTATGGTTGACTTATGTAGCCCCTTTGCTTTCTTTTGTGCATAGCCTACAAAAAATCCCATACAGCCCTTTATGATTAAAGAAAAGATTGCATAGTGGGAGTAACCTCCTATTATGTCTGCCAGTGCAGAGCCTAATCCACCTGCAAGTATTCCAACATATGGTCCAAAGAAAAATGAACTTAAATGTATAAATGCATCCCCTAAATTTAAATAGCCTCCAGACCTTGGTGATGGAACTCTAATAAACATTGTCCCAACGGTTACAAGCGCTATCATTAATGCTGTGTAAACTAATTTTTTTGTACTTTTTTTACTATTCATCATTACCACCCTTTTCGTTTATTTTTCTCTCTAAGTAAAATCTTACCAGCAACTTGTACCCTTTTGTAGTAGCAGAATTGACTTTTCTCATGGGGTCAGTTATATTAGCTCTTGGAGGGGCCATGAAATTATTTACAATACATTTTAACAACGACAGCTTTTTATATGAACAGCTCTATGAATACATAGTTGAAAAAATTTATGACAAGACATTAAAACCTGGAAGCAAGTTGCCGTCAAAGAAGAAACTTTCAAAGCATTTAAATATTTCTGAAAACACCGTGGATAAAGCATATGCACAGCTACTGGTGGAAGGTTATATCTATTCTGTGGAGAGAAGCGGTCACTTTGTGGAAAAACTACAACTTCCCATTAGGCCAGTAAAAACTTTAAGCTCGCCACAGGAGCAAGTAGCAAAAAAAGAATATTTATACGACTTTTCATACGCCGGCGTGGACAGTGAGATGTTTGACGTAAGTAGTTTTGAACAGGCCTTTAAAGAGGTTTCCAAAGACAAAACGGTCTTTACTGGTCGAAGCCTACCAGAAGGTTCATTAAATCTTAGGACTACCATTAGAGACTATCTTTTTTCTTCCAGAGGCTTCTCATGTTCAGTAGACCAAATGATAATCTCTTCTGGAACAGATTATTTATATCAACTGCTATTTAATCTTGTTAAAAAATCTTCCGTGTTTGGTCTTGAAAACCCAGGATACCAAAGAATTGCAAAGTATATTGGTCAAACAGATTTCAAATATATTCCCATTTCATTGGATGAAGACGGAGTTAATATAGATGAACTGATTGATAAAAAAATAAATCTCGTAACCATAACACCATCACATCAATTCCCCAGTGGTATAATCTACCCAATGAAAAAGCGACTGCAGTTATTGAAATGGGCAGATGAACATGACGGTTTTATTATTGAAGATGACTATGATTCGGAATTTCGATATCGTGGTAAGCCAATCCCAGCACTTAAGTCGGTGGATATTAACGAGAGAGTTATCTATATGGGATCTTTTTCAAAATCATTTTCTCCAGGACTTAGAATATCCTATATGATACTGCCGGAAGAACTGATTGAAGAATACGAAAAAATAAAACATATTTATCCATGTCCCGTTTCAAACTTCACCCAGGAGGCCTTTGCAAAGTGGATGACCAAGGGAGAGTTCTATAAACATTTAAATAAAACTAGAACCCACTACAAACAGAAGATGGAACTGATTATAAAATGTATCGAAAAAAGCGATATGAATTTAAAGGTGTATGGAATGGACTCAGGACTTCATATGATTTTAGAAATTAATGAAGACGTAGACAGGGATAAACTTAAAATGAATTTGAGTAAAAATAAAATAAAAATAGATATGCTTGACGACTACTACTATAATAAAAAATTGAAAAATCCCACAATGCTACTGGGTTTTTCAGTTATACTAATAGATGAAATTCAAATTGCCATGGAAATACTTTTAAATTCCATAAAAACCGCAACAAAAAAAGAGGTTGTGTCAGAATGATTGATTTTTCATAACTTAATTTTATCAAAAAAACGGCCTACGCATATGCGAGCCGTTTTTTATTTGTTCTATTTTGTAACAGAACCTTTTCTAATGTCTTAACTTTATTGAGCTCTTTCAAGGCTTGGGAAGGAGCTTTTTGTATTATTAACTATCCTTACTAAGAGTAGCATTACGGGAACTTCTGTAAGAACACCTACAGTTGATGCAAGAACAACAGGAGAATCTACACCAAATAGGGCTATGCCTACAGCAACTGAAAGTTCAAAAAAGTCAGATGCTGCAATTAAAGAAGCTGGCGCTGCTATCTCATGAGGTAGCTTGCTTACTTTACTTACAAAATATGTTAGAGAAAATGAAATCACATTTTGAAGTATTAGTGGAACTGCTATTAAAACTACATAAAGTGGGTGTTCTACTATCATATCTCCTTGGAAAGTAAATATAATAATGAGGGTAAGAAGAAGTCCTATGGTAGTTACTCCGTCAAACTTTTTTATAAAGTTATTTTCCAGGTAATCTTTTCCCTTATTTTTTATTATAAAGTACCTTGATAAAAACCCGCCCACTAAAGGAATAAGAACAAAAAGCACTAATGACATTATAAGAACATCCATGGGTAGAGTTATTCCCTTTAAACCTAAAAGGAGCTGTACAAGTGGTACAAACAGGAAGAGTATCAAGATGTCATTTATCGATATCTGTACAAGGGTCTGCGCTGGGTCTCCATTGGTAAGACTGCTCCACACAAAGACCATGGCTGTACATGGGGCTGTACCTAAGAGTACTGCACCTATAACAAAATCATTGGCAAGATTACCGGGTATTAACTGGCTAAATACATAATGGAAGAAAAGTGTAGCCAGACCAAACATTAAAAATGGTTTGATGGCCCAGCTTGCTATTGTAGAAATAATTATACCTTGGGGATGTTTTCCTACATTTTTTAGTGATTTAAAGTCTATTCTAACCATCATAGGGTATATCATAAGCCACATTAAAACTGTTAAGATTATGTTTTGACCCTTAAATTCCAATGACTGTAAGAAAGATTGGACAGATGGCATAAATTTAGCAATCAAAATACCTGCAGCCATACAGAGTAAAACCCATATACTTAAATATCTTTCAAAAAAACTAATTTTATCCTTTGGTTCTTTCAACAATTTCACCTCTTTCTCTATCTGCCTATTCTTATAATAGGTCTTTTAAATTGTCTTCTTTTAAATCCTCTGGAATCCACTCAACAAGGGCTGTGTTAGATTGAGATGTTTCATCTATTGTCTTGATCCACTCTTTTTCTTGCTCGGCCCTAGCTTTTAAAATCTCGTTTTGGCTGCCGCTTGCAAAGTAACTTGAGTTGATGATCCACCATTTATTAAAGATTCCTGCCCTATCTAGGTCTTCCTTAAGTCTTTTTGCTTCATAGTAAGGAGTTGCTTCTGCTAGGGCTATAATTAGAACTTCTGTATAATCCTTGTCCTTAAGCCTTGGTAGTAGCTTCTTTGCTGATTCAGGTACATCTCCTTGGTTTCTTGAAATTTCCCTATTATAGCTTTCAGTTGATTCTAAAAGAAGGATAGTATGACCAGTTGGGGCTGTGTCTATTACTACTATTTCATCTTCTGACTTGTCTACTATTTCAGCAAAAGCACGAAATACTGCAATTTCTTGGGTACATGGACTTCTTAAATCTTCTTCGATATAGTCAATGTCTTCCTCACTTGCCCCTTCTTCTTTTGCTTTTCCTAGGACTTCCTCCCTATAAGATTCAAGCTCCTTATCTTCATCTATATAGGAAATACTCAAATTTTCTCTTTCAGTTATTATATATTTTAGATGGTCGGCTGGGTCTGTTGTTGCGAGATGAACCTTTTTCCCTTTATCATTAAGTCCTAGGGCAATAGCAGCTGCTATAGTTGTTTTTCCTACCCCTCCCTTACCCATTGTAAGGATAACTTTTTTATCGTTCTTATATAGGTCGTCAACAACATCTTGTAGCCTAGATATCTTGCTAGTATCAATGGTAACTGAAGACTCCAATTTTTCTTCTATATCATCTGAGAAAAATTTTCTAAGATTTTCAATACTAGATGTATTGTATGATTTAAGTGGAATATAATAAGTTTCAAGCTCTTTTAGCCCTTCTGGCATTGCTTCCACGTCTTTTTTTTGCATATTGTGCATAGCTGTTGAAAGATCATCATCATAGGAATCTAGCATACCATTTATTATGTGAACTTGGTTGTCTATACCAATTTCGTGGAGTTCATTTGAGGTCCTTGTCGCTTCCTTTAGAGCTGTTTCTATAGGTCTAGAAACTAGTATAAGGCTAGTTAGGTCACTGTTAGCTAGGTTTTCAACAGCTTTTTTATAAATACCTCTTTCTTCATCTAGCCCTGATAGCTGTCCTAGGCAAGATGCTCCATACTTGTTATTATCTAAAAAGTTTGTCCACGCTGAAGGTAGTTCTAGCATTCTTAGTGTATGACCTGTTGGAGCAGTATCAAATATTATATGGTCATATTCTTCTGCAAGCTCTTCATCAGCTATAAAGCTTGTGAACTCCTTAAAAGCTGCCACTTCAGTTGTACATGTTCCAGAAAGCTGCTCTTCCATGGCTTTTATAACCTCATCCGGCAACTTGCCTCTTTGGGGCCCAACTACGCTTTCCTTATAGTCTTCTAGGGCTTTCTCTGGTTCAAAGTTAGCTAATTTTAAATTCTTTACCTTATCTATATCTCTTATTTTATTGTCTAAATCTGTATCAAAAATATCTTGTAAGTTTGAGGCCGGGTCTGTACTTACAAGGATAACTTTTTTACCTTGGTCTGCTAGGTTTGTAGCAAGACTTGAAGCTATAGAAGTTTTACCTACGCCACCCTTGCCTGTAAAGAAAAGATACTTATTTAGCTTAATATTTTCTGGGTTGAATCTTGTATACACATTAACCTCCTATCTTATCTATTTGTTTTCTTTATTCTTTTTCATTCTTCGAATTTCTAAACCAGACATTATATATTCTTTGGGTATATCTAAAAATTCAACAAATTCATCATTTGTAGGGTATTCTCTTGTTTTGACTACTTCATCGTCAACCATTGTTATAGGAAGTACATCTACCCCTTCTTCATTTAACAGCTTGCTTATTTTATCATTTTCAGCGTAAAGCTGTGGTTCGTCATTTAGGTTATGTCTTATTACTTCTATATTCTTTTTGCTTAACCTACTAATCGCTGTGGATACCCTTAATAAGTTCTTGTCTATTGATGGTCCACATAAACCTGTTGGGCAGCACATTGCTGGGTCATAAATTACCATTTGTTTCATTCTAACACTCCTTTAGCATTTACTTTTCCTTACATTTTTTACAAATACAGTCTTCTTTATCTTCAGTAATATAATCAAGGAAGTCTTTAACATCTCCTATTCTTTCAAGGTTTAGAGTATATCTCATCCAAGCCCCATCCCTTCTTCCGTTAACAAGGCCTGAGTCCGTTAAGTTTTTCATGTGATAGCTTAGGGTTGATTGAGAAATACTCAAACCATCCAAAATATCACAGGCACAAATCTCGCCACATGAGAGCATATCAATTATTTTTAGCCTGGTTTCATCAGACAAAACCTTGAATATAGGCGTGAACTCTGCGTATGATCTTTTCATAAGTCCCCCTTTCTTTATTTAATATATCGATACTCTTCAATGATATCGATGAATTTCGATTTCATATTCATTGTACACCTCATATCGATACTTGTCAATGTTTTTATGTTATTTATTTTCCAATAAAAAAATGTATCAACCCTTGCCCTTATATCAGGATTTAGGTTGATACACAGTTTTTTTCTTTATCATCTTACTTATTTTTTAATTCATTGAGGAGAATGAATTTTTATTTTGGATCAAATGCTGGAACTACTGCTCCTTTATACTTTTCATTTATAAAGTCAGCACATTCTTTTGAAGTTAATACCTTTACAAGTTTCTTAATCTTTTCGGAGTTTTCATCACCTTTTCTTACAACTATAATGTTTACGAAAGGTGAGTCGTTTCCTTCAATTGCAAGTGAATCTTTTACTGGATTAAGCCCTACTTGTAGTGCGTAGTTTGAGTTTATAACTCCAAGGTCAACGTCTTGGTATGTGTTTGCAATGTTTGCAGCTTCTACAACTGTGAACTTTAAGTTCTTTGGATTTTCTACAATATCTTTTTCAGTTGCTTTAATGTCGTTGCTGTCTTTTAATTTAATAAGACCTTGTTTTTCTAAAAGTTGTAATGCTCTTGCACCATTTGATACGTCATCTGGAATGATTACTTCTGCTCCATCTGGTACTTGATCTAAAGATGTATATTTAGTTGAATATATTCCCATTGGCTCTGTATGAATATCTCCAGCTGACACAAAGTCATATCCTAACTCATCTATTTGTTGTTGTAAATATTGTTTGTGTTGGTAGAAGTTTGCGTCAATTGTCTTTTCTTCAAGAGCTGTATTTGGCATAACATAGTCATCAAATGGAACAACTTCCACTGTTATTCCTTCTTTTTCAAAGTCATCTTTTAATGCTTCAAGAATCTCTGCATGTGGTACAGCTGTTGCACCAACTTTTACTACTTCATGTTCTCCTGCAGCTGCTCCTGTATCTGCAGCCGCTCCTGTTGATGCTTTGTTTGCATCTCCATTTTTACATCCTGTGAAAGCAACTAGTGAAAGCACTATTGCTCCTAATAAAATTTTCTTTTTCATATTTCTCTCCTTTATTTTTTGTCTATTTTTTTACTGATAAAACTACCTAAAAGCTGTACTATTTGAACAATAATTATAATTACAAATACTGCTACTAAAAGTACGTTATACATTCTTCTTTGATAGCCATATCTATATGCAAGTTGTCCCAGGCCTCCTCCACCTAGAATTCCAACCATTGCTGAATAACCAACTATATTTATAATAGTCATTGTAATTCCGGAAATTACCAAAGGCATTGATTCCGGTATAATTACCTTCTTCACAATCTGTCCATTTGTTGAGCCCATTGCTTCTGCCGCTTCTATTAACCCCTTGTCTATGGAGATAAAGTAGCCCTCCATTAGTCTTGCCACAAATGGTATTGTAGCTATTGATAGGGATAGTATTGAAGCTTGAGTTCCTGTTGATCTACCAAGTAATAGCCTTGCAAGTGGTATTACAAGAAGTATTAGTATTACAAATGGAATAGATCTAAAAATATTTATAATTGCATCGAGCACTTTGTATAGCTTTGGCATCTCTTTTATTCCGCCAGGTCTACTTATCATAAGTAGTATTCCCAGTGGTAGTCCTATGGCAATAGATATAAGTGCCGTTGCAAAAACCATGTACAATGTAGTGAAGGTTTCTGGTATAACTAATTCCAATATCTCTTTATAACTCATTACAACACCTCCACTTTCACATTGTTTTCTTCAAGGTAGTCAAGTACCTTTCCAACTTCTTCGTTGTCACCGAGAACTTCTATAATCATGTACCCCAAGGAGTCCCCGATAACTGAATTTATCTTTCCTTGAATCAAGTTTATTGGTATATCAAAACTCTTTATCAAGTTTGAAAGCACCGGCTTTTTAGAATTTTCTTCGTCATAGGACAGTCTTAAAAGTCTGCCATTAGTATCAAGTTTTTTCCATGCCAGTGACTCGTCTGGTTCAATCAAGTTTTCTATAAAGGATAATGTCCTCTTATTTTTCGGATTTGCGAAAAGACCCTTTACAGTATTCTCTTCAATTATCTTTCCATTTTCCATTACTGCAATCCTATCGCAAACATCTTTCGCCACTTCCATTTGATGTGTAATCATTATTATGGTTGTGTTTAGTTCTTTAACAATTTTTCTAAATAGTTCAAGAATTTGTTTTGTGTTTGCCGGGTCCAGGGCCGATGTGCCTTCGTCACTAAGTAGTACTTTTGGTCTTGTGGCAATTGCCCTCGCTATAGCAACCCTCTGCTTTTGCCCACCGGATATCTCTGAAGGGTAGGAGTTTTTCTTTTCTGTTAAATCCACAAACTCTAAAAGTTCATTTACCCTATTTTCTATTTCAGACTTCGGTATGTTCGCTATCTCTAGTGGATAGGCTACATTTTCAAAAACCGTCTTTTGATTAAAAAGGTTAAAAGACTGAAATATCATTGATATATCTTTACGCTCTTTTAATAGCTCCGCCTTTGTCATTGCTGTTATGTCTTTGTCATCTATAAAGATGGTTCCCGACGTTGGTTCTTCAAGTCTGTTTAAGCATCTTACAAGAGTAGACTTCCCTGCACCACTTAAACCTATAATTCCATAAATTTCTCCTCCTGATACTTTAAATGAAACATCATCTACTGCTCTAAACTTTTTATCATCTAGAGCAAATTCTTTAATAAGATTTTTTACTTCTATCATTTAGTCCTCCTTAAAGGTCTAGGAAATTAATGATTTGAGTATAGAAAAAAACACAGGTCTTGTCAAACAAAAACCCGTGTTTTGGCTATACCTATTATTTATAGCTAGATATTAGCAAGCTGTGACATAGTGTTTCCAATGTCTTCGTAAAACACAAAGTCAGCTCTGCTGTCGTAGTTCGTTTTCGTTTTATTGATTAAAACCAAAGTGTCTCCTCTGAAATAATCTATAAAACCTGCTGCAGGATAAACCATTAATGATGATCCACCTACAATTAAAATTTCTGCGTTTTCAATTAAATTTATGGCGTTATTTATATTTTCCAAGTCCAGTGGCTCACCATATAAAACCACATCCGGTCTTAAAACTCCACCGCAGTTTGGACACTTAATTGAAAAATCTCTCTTCTTCATGTCCTCAAAGTTTAAATACTTTCCACAATTGGTACAATAGTAGTCCCTGAGATTGCCATGAATTTCAATTACATTTTTACTTCCAGCAAGCTGATGAAGTGAGTCAATATTTTGTGTTACAATGCCCCTAAGCTTACCCATATCTTCAAGCTTTTTAAGCGCCAAGTGACATTTGTTTGGCTTTGCCTCTTCATAGATCAAATTATTTCTCACATAGTCCATAAATTCCCTTGGGTGTTCTTGAAAGAACTCGTGGCTAAGCATATACTCAGGACTATATCCCTTATTGTTCTTTTCATTATATAGTCCAGTGGCAGAACGAAAGTCTGGAATTCCCGATGCCGTAGATACTCCAGCGCCACCAAAAAAAACGATGTTGTTATACTTTTTAATTCTCTCTTTTAATTCATTAATATTATTTGAAGTCATAAATACCTCCTAATAGTACTTTACTTCTTCCAATTCCTTTCCATTAAAATAAAAAACTATCTCTTCGCACTTGCCCATGTATAGCTCAAGCATCTCATCCATGGAAGCAGACTTGTTTTCCATTTCAATAAATTCCTGTAAATCCATCCAAAATAGTTTCCCTTCGGGAGAATCTTCTATGAGCTCTCCATCAAAGCACTCGGTGTAGTAAAGGTGGGACAAAAGCCTTTGGTCTATACTCTTGTCATACCACTGAACGATTCCCTTGAGCTTGATGTCACTAATGTTAAGGTTAGTCTCTTCCTTAATTTCTCTAATTACCGAGTCATGAATTGACTCCACCGGCTCCACATGGCCACCGGGAAAGGTTAGCCCCTCCCAGCCTTCTTTAATAGGTTTGTCTAAAACCAAAACCTCTCTTGTCTTTGCATTGTAAATCATACACATATTAAGTATTACTATTTCCATAATTCACCAACTCAAAAAAAAGATGGCATTACCATCTTTTTATTTATTCTTCTTATATTCATTATATTCTACTTCAGTGTAGTATTTCAAATATCTATCGTTTAATAAAACGCCAAGGTTAAATAGTATTCCACCAACAATTGCATTTATAAAATAGATTTTTGGTAAGAAGTATAGTGCTAAAAATCCTAAAATCGTTCCAAATCTACTTACAGTCATAGCAGCCTTTGTCTTTTGCAATTTTTGAACGTAGAAGTTGTTCTTTAAAATAATGTATCTAAATGTGATGGATATAATAAAAATTAATATTCCAAAAATTGGAATAAACAAATTTTCTCTACTTACATAGTAATAGTAAATTCCTTGAAACATTATTATACTTGCAATTATTTGAAGAACTAAACTTAAGTTTCTAAGTAAATGTAAATTTTTATTTTTTAGTTGCCTTACAATTAATGCAAAGATAAATCCTATTAAAGTTATTACAACCCATCCAAATGAGATGTCATAAAGTGGAATGTTGTCACCGGCAAATTTTAATGCACCTTGAACAAATTTCGTATTCTTTAAAGTTTCAGGTAGCACACCAAACACGTCAAACATTGATGCAATGGCAGTGAACACCAAAGTTATTCTAAACACCATCATGTCATTATTAAATAATTTTGAACATAGCACCAAAATTATCATGGCAATGGAAAGTGGATATAAAAATATAAGCACTGGTAGTGAAAGTTTTATTATTTGACTTAATCCAACATTTGAAATAACAAATGAAACAAATGCTATGGCAATTGCAATTTTTTTGTAACTAAACTTTGGAAACATTTTGTTAAACACTTCTGAGCAGGCAGTTATTAGACCTACTGCGGTTTTTAAACATGCCACAGTTACAATGGTTGCAAGAAGAATATGTCCCATGTTCCCTAAAAAGTATATTGAAATTTCATATAGGGCAATTCCTCCGTTTTCTGCAGGCTGTAATACTCCTAAACTTGTTGCACCCATGTATACAAGTGAACCATAGATAACAGCCATAAGCACAACTGTAACTATACCTGACTTGATTGTGTACTTAACTATTTCTCCCGGCTCATTAACTCCAATTTGTCTAATTGAATTTATAACTATAACTGAAAATGCAAGGGCCGCCAAAACGTCCATAGTGTTATATCCTTCAAGAAATCCATTTGAAAATGGAGAGCTTTGATAGCTTTCCATAACTGGTTGCAAACTAGCATCTCCCATAGGCTTTATAAATGCAAAAATTAAAAGCACAGATAATACCACTAAGAAAATCGGATTTAAAACCTTTCCTACATAGGTCATAATCTTATTTGGATTTAAAGACAAAATAAGTGCGATTAAATAAAAAACAAATGTAAAGGCAAGTAAAAATATTGTAGTTTTATCTTCTGGAATATTACTGCTAATGCCCACTTCAAAAGAAGTTGTGCTAAGTCTTGGAATGGCAAAGAAAGGGCCTATGGTAAGATATAGTCCAATTGTAAATAAGTATCCATAAACCTTGCCTATCTTACTGGACATGTCTATTAAGTCTTCTGATTCGCTATAACCAACGGCAAGAACTCCTAAAAAAGGCATTCCAACTGCAGTTATTAAAAATCCAATCAATGCGGCTATGTAATTTTTTCCTGCCATTTGTCCCATTAGTACAGGAAATATTAAATTCCCCGCTCCAAAGAAAAGACCAAATAGCATGGAGCCTATTGCTAAATAACTTTTTAAAGATTTTTTCATTATTTCTCCCTTTTTCTCTTAAATTTTTCTAATTATACTATACTTTTTTTGTTTTTCCAATAGCAAAATAATTATAATTTCATTTACTTACAACAAAATTTCTAAGTTAAACTTCTACATTTTATTTTATCACATTAATGAGAATTATTTCGATAATATCTTTGAATATGATAAAATTATCTTATCAATATTAGAAAGGATAGAGCAATGAAAAAAAGATTTTTAAATCTACTTTTGTTATTAGTAGTAGCAATTACATTTGTAGGATGTAAAAACAACTCTAACGCTGACTCAACAACTTCAAGTGAGTATAGTTTAAAGGCTACCATAGAGCTAATTGAAGATGGAGAGAGTTTTAAAAAAGAAACCTTGAACTTTAATGAAGGGGAAAAACTTCTTGATGTTATGAAAAGAAATTTAGAAGTTGAAGAAAAAGATGGCTTTATTACATCAATTGACGGTCATATGCAAGACGAAGACTCAAAAAAGTATTGGTTATATACCGTTAACGGTGAAATGGCAGAAGTTGGAGCAAATCAGTTTGAACTTCGCGACAGAGATGAAGTTGTTTTCACATTGGAAGTATTGGATAATGAATAATAAGAGAATAGCCCTGTTGTCAATTTTAACGGGAGCCACTGTCCTTGGACGGATTGTAATGGCTCCCGTTCCAAATGTGCAGCCAGTAACTGTAATCTTAATTTTTTTATCTATTTACATGGGCCTTACAAACGCCTTAATAGTTAATTGCCTTGTAATGTTCATTTCAAATATGTATCTTGGTTTTGGTCCATGGACCTTTTATCAAATCCTATCTTACAGCATAATAATATTTCTTTCCTTTTTTCTTTCTAAAATAAAAAAATTTAAAGATTCAACGCTACTTCAAACTGTCTTTGCAGCTTTTAGTGGAATTTTTTATGGATTTATCATTTCAATATTTACTGCCGCCATGTTTTCCAAGACATCAAACTTTTTTGTGTACTATTTAAATGGATTATACTTTGACATAATGCATGGAGTTGGAAATGCAGTACTATACGTATTACTTATACCTCCACTTAAAATAGCTTTGGAAAAATATAAGAAACTTTGACTTTCTTTGACCTACCTGTTATAATAATTATAGGCAATAGAAATCTGCAAAGGAGATGATATTATGTTTAAAAAAATTTCACCAAGAAGATCAAGCCCACTACAAGGTCAATTTAAAGATCTATATGGTATGATGGATGATTTTTTCACTGAAAATATCAATTTATCAGCTAACACAAACTTTAAAGTAGATGTAAGAGAATTAGAAGATTCATATTTAGTAGAAGCAGAATTGCCTGGATTTAAAAAGGATGAAATAAAGATTTCATTTAAGAATGGAGAACTTACTATTGACGCTGAAAAGAAGGAAGAGTCAGAAGAGTCTTCCAAAGATAAAAACTATGTTCACAGAGAGATGAGATATAGTTCTATGTCAAGAACACTATACTTTGAAAATGTAGAAAAAGAAGGTCTAAAGGCAAAGTTAAATGACGGAATACTTGAAGTAAAAGTTCCAAAGACCAATTCAAAAAGTGAAGATGACTATATCAATATAGACTAAGAAATACCAAAAGGGATAGCCGAAGCTGTCCCTTTTAAAATGCATTCCAAAACATATAAAAACCTATTAGTAGTACTAAAAACCCTAAAATATTATTTAATACATTTCCCACCTTTGAATAGGTTTCACTATTTTTCAACTTTTTTACATATCCCACTGAAGTTCCAGAAAGGATTATTAAGAAACTATGTCCCAGGGAATACATAAGCATCAAAAATATTCCCCAGAGAATATTTCCTGTTCCCGAAAGGATTCCTAAAAGCGCAACTAGTACTGGAGTTGAGCATGGTGACGAAAAAAATCCTCCAACAATTCCCGCAAGAAATGCACCGATGCTTCCCCTCTTCTTGTCCTTCATCATAAGTTTTTTTGATGGGATAAAGTTATAGATGCCCCAGGTCTGTAGCGCCATTAAAATCATTAGCACTCCAAGGATGATATACCATGTTCTCGAAGTGTTTCCAATTAATTTTCCCGCTAACATTGCAACAACGGAAAGACTTACAAAGGTCAGCGCCATTCCAATTGCAAATAGCACCGAATATTTGAAAGCCCTCTTGGTGTCCCTCTCTTCAAGGCCTGAGACATAGGAAATTATAAGGGGAACCATGGAAAGGCTACAAGGTGTCAGGGAAGTTAAAATCCCCGCCACAATTGCAAGTACCGGCGCTATCCACACATTGTCCCCTATGACCTGTGCAATTTGACTAAGCCAATTTTGAATCATTACTCTTCAACTCCCATTTCCTTTACAATTTCAAGTAGCTGTTCTTCATTTAAGAAGCCTTGATGAATTGTAAACATAGGTTTTTTTGTTACCTTGTGATTGTACATTTGAAGTTGATACTTCTCCCTTAGTTCCTTACTAGGTTCAAAAGGAGTTCCATCGGCGTTATAAAATATTTGCGTTGGTATAACTTGAATTGGAGCTTCCTTTGCCGCATCTGGATTGTCGTCAATGTCCACATACTTTACAAATGCCTTCCCCACCATCTTCTCATGAAACTTTTTGTACTCTGGCTTCATCATCCTACATGGTGGGCATGTCTCTGAGCCATAGTCAATTACCGCAGGAAGACCTACCTTTGCATACTCTTCAAGCTTTGGAAGACCACTTTCTATGTCCAGTGAGAAGTCTCCATCTGCATCTGAATTCGCCATTTCAGTTGAACTAACATTTGTTTCATTAACAGAAGATGTCTTTAATTTCTCCTTATTCTTAACAAAGTACATTCCTGCAAGTGCAAGCACTATTAAAGCAGGAAGTACAATCTTCATTGTTTTATTGTTCTTCATATTTACCTCCTAAATTAATAATACCCTTGTTAGCATATGGAAAACATAGGAAATAAAAAGACCCCAAGTTAGACTTAGGGCATTCATATGGTTTGTATTTAAGAGGGTGGATTATATTTAAGGTGTCTCACAATCTTCATCCAAGCTCATTGCAGGAGGAGCTGTTAATCCTTCTCTTATATTTGCAAGGTTATGAAGTTGTGCTTTCCTTAATTCTTCTAAAGAATTATAAATGGTTTCTTCTGGTTCTTCTTCCGTTTCATCATCTGACTTAACCGGGGATATACCCTTAGGCTCGGATCCGTTTAAATAAGTTGTTGTCTTTGAGCTTAACTTTTCTGATGGTTTTAAACTTTCTTTGAGTGGCTTTATCATTTCCATTTCTTTATTTAATCTAAAGGATATTCCATCATTAAGACCATATAAATCTGTTACATAGAGTTTTCCATTATCATTTTCCACAGTAATGATTATGCTACGGTTCATACCTTGAGAACTCTTTTCAGGGTCTGTTGACTCCGCTTTGCTTCCACTGGTTTCCCAAATTTCATCAAAGGTAAGTTCAACTCTGTAAAGGTTTTTATATTTTTCCTTTAACTTCACATTATTAAACTTATGTTCAAAAAGTGTTATCTCAAGACCGTTATTTTTAAAATCTCTAACTGTTGAATGGTCTACTGCATTTCTAACTTCCATTTCAGTATTAAAAAGCTCGTTGCCTGGTTTTAAATACTTTTCTTCAATGTCTTTGTAGTCCATTGGTTTTAAAGTCTTATAGGTTTCATCTGCAAATTCCTTTGCAAAACTTAACACTTCAGACTCTATGGCTTTGTCCTTCTTTTCACTTTGCTTTGCATATGCCATATATCCAAGAGGAATTATTAAGCATATGGCCAACAAAATCGCCAATACTTTTTTCATTTTTAACCTTTCTACCACCCTCATCTTTAGTTTATATCACTAATAATTAAAATGATATAGCTTAAATCAATCTTAGGAATTTTGTAATGATTTTGTAATAATTAAAAAAGAGATACCTCTAGGATATCTCTCCTTGTTCGTCTATTGCATTTTTAAGTGTATGCCATGCAAGCACTGCACATTTTACCCTTGCAGGCATTGTCGAAATGTTTTTAAACACATAGCCCTCTTCAAGTTCTTCTTCTAACTTTTCGTCGTCTGTCTCTTCTCCTCTAATCATCTTAAGGAAAAGATCAAGCTTTTCATAGGCCTCTTCAACTTTAAGTCCTCTTATTTGGTCACACATGATTGAAGTGGAGGCTTGGCTTATGGCACAACCTATTCCAGTGTAAGCAATGTCCTTTACCACACCGTCTTCTATGTCGACTCTAAGGGTTATGTCATCACCACAGCTTGGGTTATGTCCCCTCTCCTCCATGGTGTAGGGATCTAACACCCTCTTATTGCTCTTGTCTTGGCTATGTTCAAGTATTACTTGTGAATAAAGTTCGTTAAGATCCAAATCCCATTACCCCCCTTACGGTTTTAAGTTTTTCTATAAAGTATTTTGCCTCTTCCAAATCGTTATAGAAATATGGACTAACTCTATTTGATGCAGGTATTCCCAAATATTTTCCCAGTGGTTGAGCACAGTGATGTCCTGACCTTATGGCGATGCCATATGAATCTAAAATTGTTGCAACATCGTGGGGATGTACATCGTCAATTGTAAATGTAATAACCCCTTGTCTCTTACTTGGGTCCTTGGTACCAACAATATTTATATGTGGAACTTTTTGCATCTCTTCAACTAGGTACTCCATCATTTCACCATTGTGTTCTTCTATATAATCAAAACCCACATTATTTAAATAATCTATGGCAGCCTTTAGTGAAACGGCTCCTTCAACATTTTGAGTTCCAGCTTCAAACTTGGTTGCTCCTGATGCAAATGTGGTTGTTTGCTCTTCCACATACTCAATCATGTCGCCACCAGATAAAAATGGTTCCATTTTATCAAGCATTTCTGATTTTGCGTATAGAACGCCAATTCCCATTGATGAAAGCATCTTGTGACCTGAAAAAGTATAGAAGTCACAGTCAAGTTTTGTAACGTCAACTGGAATATGTGGTACCGCTTGAGCTCCGTCAATTACTGTAACTGCTCCCACTTCTTTTGCAAGTTTCATCAACTTTTCAACTGGTGCAATGGTCCCAAGAACATTTGAAACATGATTGAATGCAACAACTTTTGTATTTTTATCAATCTTTTTAAAGTCCTCTTCCAAGTACTCTCCAGTTTCTTTGTCAATATAGATATATTCAAGTTTCGCTCCAGTCTTTTGACAAACCCTTTGCCATGGAACGATATTTGAATGATGTTCTGCAATTGTTATAACAATTTTGTCTCCCTCTTTAAGGAACTTTTCTCCATATGACCTAGCAACTAGGTTTAGTGCTTCTGAGCCATTTTTAGTGTACACAATTTCATCACTTGACTTTGCGCCAATAAACTTTACCACCGTTTCCTTTGATTCTTCATATTCTCTCGTAGAATCAATTGAAAGCACATGGGCTGCCCTATGAGGGTTACCGTTGTATTTTTTATTGTATGTTTCAACTGCATTTAAAACTTGAAGTGGCCTTTGGGAAGTTGCCGCATTGTCAAAGTAAACAATGGGCCTTCCTTTAACCTGTCTATTTAAAATCGGAAAATCTTTTTTGTATCTATTCATTAAATCATCTCCAACTTTGCATCTAATGAGGTGATAATAAAACTTCTAAGTTCTTCATCTTCAATTCTGTCGATAACGCTTGAGAATGAACCTTCTACAATCATCTTCTTCGCTTCCATTTCAGTAAAGCCCCTACTCATAATATAGAATAGTATTGTCTCGTCAACCTGTCCTGCTGATGCGGCGTGGTTTCCTGCAACGTCATCTTCTCCTGCAAGAAGTATTGGAATTGCAAATGATTTAACTTTGTCATTTAGAAGAATTACATTTTCTGCTTCGTCACCTTCAGCGCCCTTACATCCCTTAACAAAGTCTAAAGTACCTCTAAAGTATTTCTTTGCATTATCCTTTAGCGCACCTTTTACTTGGTAGTTTCCATTTGTGTTCTTACCAATGAATTTGATGTCATTATAAAGGTCTGTTAAAGAATTTCCTTCGCCGATGTAGATACAGTTAATTTCCGCATGGGACTCGTCTCCCTTTAGGTCTGAAACATAGTGATAAAGTGTTTCTTCTCCTTCAAGGTTTACAATAAGATAATTCAAATATGCATCTTCTAAAAGTTCTGTATATCTATGTTCAATATGTCTCTTTGTCTTTTGTCTTTGTACCTTAACAATATTTATTTTAGAGTCACGTTCTCCATGAACCCTTGTTAGTATATTTGTATATCCGTCTTCTTCTTCGCCTCTGAAATCAAGAGTTAAGTTAATTGTGCTGCCCTCTTTCGCATAAATGGAAAGGTCTGAAATAATATTTTTGTTATCTTTGTCCATTGCAAAATCCAAGTACACATCTATAACTTCATTTTCTTTTGCAACGATATATTTATTAAAGTTTGCCTCTTCCATAGCTTCCTTTAAAGACTCTTTGCTTGCACCTACAAAGGTTTGGGGAATTTTAATTTCATTTTCAATTGAATCGCTTAAAAATTCTTCTCCCTTTTTAATAGGATTTAATTTATATTCTTTTATATCTTTATTTAAGTCTTCAAGTGTTACAGAGTTTGCCTTTGTCCATCTAAAAGTTAAGACTGGAAGTTCGTTATAAATTGTCATATTTCCCTCCTAACCTATGGTTCCCTTTAATTCAAGGTTGATTAAATTGTTCATTTCAACAGAGTATTCAAGAGGCAATGCCTTTGATACTGGTTCAACGAAACCTCTAACAACCATGGCATTAGCTTCCTCTTCAGAAATTCCCCTACTCATTAAATAGAATATGGTTTCGTCAGGAATTCTACCAATCTTTGCCTCATGTCCTATATCCACATCGTCATTTTCAATTATAATTGCAGGAATGGTATCAGCTCTGGATTCATTGTCCAGCATTAGAGACTCACAGTTTGTAGTGGCCTTTGATCCATGTGCATTTTTTGCAATGTGAAGAAGCCCTCTATATATGGCGTTACCACCACCCTTTGAAATGGACTTAGTATTTGTATTTGAAGTTGTGTTTGGCGCTGCATGAACAACCTTAGTACCTGTGTCTAGGTCTTGCTTTCCTGAAGCAAATGTAACTCCAGTAAATTCACTATGAGCACGTTCTCCTCTCAATATACTCATTGGATATAGATAGGATACTCTGGAACCAAATGAACCACTAACCCATTCAATGGTACCGTCTTTGTCAACAACTGCTCTCTTAGTGTTTAGGTTGTACATGTTCTTTGACCAGTTTTCAATTGTTGAATATCTTAAATATGCACCTTCTTTAACATGAAGCTCTACAGCTCCTGCATGAAGGTTATTTACATTGTACTTAGGCGCAGAGCAACCTTCAATAAAGTGACACCATGCACCTTTTTCAACTATTATAAGCGTATGTTCAAACTGTCCTGTTCCAGGAGCATTTTGCCTAAAGTAGGATTGAATTGGAATATCCACATGCACCCCTTCAGGGACGTACACAAATGAACCCCCTGACCAAACAGCTCCATGAAGGGCGACGTATTTGTGATCAGTTGGTGGTATAAGCTTCATAAAGTATTCTTTTACGATTTCTGGATACTCTTTAACTGCAGTATCAAAATCTGTATAGATAACACCTTGGTCTGTTAAGCTCTTTTGAATGCTATGAAAAACAACTTCAGAGTCGTATTGAGCTCCAACACCTGCCAGCGATTTTTGGTCAGCTTCAACTAGACCTAGCTCATCAAAAGTATTTTTAATATCTTCAGGCACATCGTCCCAAGAATAACTTAAGTCTGAATCAGGTCTTACATAGGTTATAATATCGTCTACATTTAAATCGGAAATGTCTGCACCCCATGGTGGGTTTTCAAGTTTGTTATAGATTTCAAGTGATTTTAATCTAAACTCAAGCATCCACTGCGGTTCGTTCTTTTGAGCAGAAATTTCACGAATAATCTCTTCGTTAAGCCCAGCTCTAGTCTTATATCTATAATTAAATTCGTTCTTCCTGTCTAATAACTCCCTATTGAAATCGTCAATATGAGTCCTTTCCCTTTTTGTTTCAGACATTAAATCACGTCCTTCTTGTATGCATCGAATCCGTTTTTGTCTATGTCGTGGGCAATTGACATATCCCCTGACTTAACAAGTTCTCCATCTACGAATACATGAACAAAGTCTGGAGAAATCTTTTCTAATAGTCTAATTTGGTGAGTGATTATAATAATTGCATTGTCTTTGTTGTGGAAATCATTAATTCCTTGAGAAACAATTCTAATTGCATCAACGTCAAGGCCTGAATCTGTTTCGTCTAAGAAAGCAAGTGTTGGATTTAAAATCTTTAGTTGAAGAATTTCATTTTTCTTTCTTTCACCACCAGAAAATCCTACATTTAAATATCTTTGTGCATAGCTTGGATCTATTTCAAGCGTTTCCATTTCCTTTTTAAGTTCTTTGTTAAAAGCTAATATCTTTTGCTTTTCTCCTGTGATTTCAGTCTTTGCAGTCTTTAAAAAGTTTTCAACTGAAATTCCTGGAACTTCAATAGGCGCTTGAAACGACATAAAGATACCTTCCCTAGCTCTTTCATCTACTTCAAGTTCGTTAATTCTCTTTCCTTTATAATAAATATCTCCTTCAGTTATTTCGTATTTAGGATTACCCATAATGCAGTTTGCAAAAGTCGTCTTACCCGCACCATTAGGCCCCATGAAAACATGTATTTCTCCCGCATTTATTGTCAAATCAATTCCTTTAAGAATGTGATTGTCTTCTACTCTAGCATTTAAATTTTCTACTCTCAGTAGCTCTTTCATATAAACCTCCCTATCCTACTACTTTAGTAGGTTACTTAATCAAAGTTATGTGATAAAACTCTCAAATGCCATTATATTACATCTTGTAAAAATAAAAAAGGTAGAGAGTTATTTAAGTTATTTGATTGGTCAAAATATTTCTGATTTTTGAAATTAAATAAAGCGATCCCGTTATAACCACAGGTCCTTTACCTTCACTATCCTTTATGGCTCTTTCCACCGCTTCCTCTGGTTCTTTAAATCCATATACATTTGAAACTCCAAAACCTTTTAAGGTTTCAACGGCCTTTGCCACAGGAAGTTTTCTTCCCTCAAAAGGAACTTCTGTCAAATAAAAATCACAATTTAATTTTGCCAATTTGGAATATATCTTTTTATATTCCTTGTCCTTTAATATGCCGACAACTAAATTGAACTTTTCAGATATATTTTCTTCTATGAAGGAAACAAATCCATTTATTCCATCTTCATTGTGGGCACCATCCATTAAAATATCCATGTCTTTATATTTAATCCATTCGAGTCGTCCAGGAATAAACGCCTTTAAAAGACCACGCTTAATAGATTCACCTTTAATACTATACCCAAATTTTTCATTTAAAATCTTTATAGTTTCAATTGCCATAACAGAATTATAGATTTGATTTTCTCCCACCATGGATAAGGAAATATTATCAAAGTTACCATATGAATAACTTGAACCATTTTTGTTTATATTTACATTTTTTATGTTACTAAAATCAGGTTTAGTCACCTTTGCATTTAGCTTCGAAGCCTTCTCGTCAATAACTTGAACAACTTCTAATGGAATTGGGTATGCCAGTACTTCATCACCCTGTTGAATGATTCCAGCCTTTTGTTTAGCAATCTCTTCAATGGATTTACCGAGTACACCTAGGTGATCAAGTCCTATATGAGTTATAACGTCAATAAGTTTTCTGTCAAAAACATTGGTGCTGTCTAAAAGACCTCCAAGACCAACTTCAAAAAGCGCTATGTCAACATTAATAGAATTAAAATGTTCGATTGCTACAATGGTTGAAGCCTCAAAAAAAGAAAGAAAATTTTCCTCGTCAAATTTATCCTTCCAATTCCTTAAAATATTTAAAAGTCTTTCAGCATATTCTCTATAACTTATATAACCACTTGAAGTCTTTATGGATTCTGTATCAGATATGATTGAAGGGCTTGAAAAAAAACCTATATTTAGATTTTCCTCCTCTAAAATAGATTTTATAAAAGTCCCCGTAGAGCCCTTTCCGTTTGTCCCAGCAATGTGAATTACTTTTAAGTCGTCCTGTGGATTTTTTAAAAATTCTAAGTAACTTTTAATTCTATCCAAGGACAAATCCATTCCAGGTCTCGGCCAGTTCTCTTTTATATTAAAATAAATTTCTTCCCAATTTGAATCTTCTTTTGGTACAAAATTAAAAATATCTTCCATACTTCATCCTGCCTTACTCATATTCTTCATTATAACATATAAATAATACCCAAATTCAATAATTTCAACTTATTTTTGCAAATAAAAAAGGATAAGTTCTTTTTGTTTTTTAACTTATCCCTTTTAATAGAATTTTATTCCGACTCTAGACGAACTTTTTGGTTCTATCACCTATTATCAAATCCTTTCGTCTAATAATGGTCTTTATTTTTTTAACTCTCAGATAACTTTACTCACGTTATCTTCAATGAGATATCCCTGATATCCCTAATTATTTTTTATTTGTTATTCAATTGTACTGACCTCTTGGTCTTATAGATATTAATTTCTTAAACTTTATTTTTTAATATCCAAGGGTTTCTTTATTCTAAAATTCTATAATCAACCTTTTAATTTTTACTAGAATCGAATAAAATTCTTTAACAAGTCGACTCCACTTATGTTATTGAACTCTACCATCAATTTCGCCTATGATGTCTTCCTTGTTATTTTAATTATACCCGGTAAAATATTTTAAAACATTTTCCCGGGTATTTTTTAATAATTTTTTTACAATTGTTACATTTTTTTAATTTTGTTTAACTTTTTAAACTTATTTTATTCTCTCTGCAATTCTTTGTGCCTTTTTATATATTTCCTCTTCGCTAAATCCTATGTTGAACTTGCCATCTCTATATAAAATTTTTCCGTCTACCATGGTTAGCTTGACATTTTCTTTGCTTCCGCTGTATACAATGTTTTTTGTAATGTTATTTATAGGTCTCATATTTGGCCTATCAAGGTTAATTACAATTAGGTCAGCCTTCTTTCCCTCAGCAATAACATCGCAGTCAAAAAGTCCCATGGCATGGGCTGAGTTGACTGTTGCCATTTTTATAACATCATTTCCGTCTATTAGTGAAGCATCGAAGTTTCTCACCTTTGTTAGACCTGACACTAAAAACATCTCTCTAAACATATCTAGGGCGTTGTTACTTGCAGGCCCATCTGTACCAACTCCAACAGGAATTTCTTTTTCTTCGAACTTTTCTATTGGAGCAATTCCCGATGCAAGTTTTATATTTGAAGAAGGGTTTGTTATTACATATAGCCCCTTGTCTTTAAATATATCCATGTCTTCATCGTTTAAATATACACAGTGGTATCCGCCACCACCGTAGTTATATATGCCCAGTTCATCGAAAAGTTTTGTAGGTGTTATGCCATATCTTTCAATACAGTCTTCAACTTCTTTTTTGGTCTCAGAGTTATGCGTCCAAACTGGTGCTTTATATTTTTCAGCAAGTTTTCCAATTTCCTCTAGTAGCTCCTTTGAGCAGGTGTACTCTGCGTGAAAACCAAATTTATATGAAATTAATCCATTATACTTTTCGTCGTTGTATTCGATATAGGACTTTTCCATATCTTCAATGGAAGACACGAAGTTATTTAACGCTCCACATAGCACGGTTCTAAATCCAGTATCTACAGATGCTTTCACTATCATATTCTCTGGGAAGTACATGTCGAAGTTTGCAGTTATACCTGAAGTTAGATATTCCATAATGGCAAGAATTGAAAGCCAATAAACATCGTCCCCTTGAAGCTGTGCTTCCCTCGGAAAAATATGTTCAGTAAGCCAAGTTTGTAGTGGATAGTCATCTGCATTAGATCTTAAAAATGTCATTGCAGAGTGGGTGTGTGCATTTTTAAATCCTGGCATAAGAAGATTTCCCTTTAGGTCAATCTCTTCATCCCATTTTATATCGATGTCTTTTCTTTCACCAACGTAAATAATTTTATTGCCCTGTACCCAAACTTCTTTTTCTTCTACTTCATAGCCATTTGCCATGGTTAAAATTCTTCCATTGTAAAATCTAATATTCATTATCTCTTTCCTTTATCGTAAATTTCTCCAAGTGCTCTAGGTGCTCTATTGCTCTTACTAAAGAATACAAGTAAAAGTAATGTCAATAGGTATGGTAGTACCATAATCAAGTTAGAGTAACTACTTGGTAGTTTTAATAATTGTATAAATTGGAATCCTGCAGATTTTGCAAATCCAAATAGCAAACATGCCCCAAGTGTAGGTATAATAGTCCAGTTTCCAAATATTAAAGCTGCTATGGACAAGTATCCATACCCAACAAAAAGCGCTGATGAAAAGTTTGTAGAAATTGAATATGCAAAACATATTCCCGCAAGTCCTGAAAGGGCTCCTGAGAACATTACTGCAATAAATCTTGTCTTTGCAACGTCAATTCCTGCCGCATCTGCAGAGTTAGGATTTTCACCACAGGCTCTTAGGTGAAGGCCGTACTTGGTCTTGTAAAGTATATACCATGCAATTAAGGCAATCACTATGATGATAATTTCAAATGGATATATCTTTGAGAAAAATCCACCGATTATTGGTACCTGTGATAAATATGGAATTGTAATTCTATCTGATACATCTAGAACAAATTTATCTGAAGGGTTGTTGAACACAACTTTGTTTATCTGCTTTGTCAAAAATGTTGTTAGGGCCAGTGCAAGAATATTTATAACCACACCGGATATAACTTGGTCTGCTTTAAACTTTATACATAAAAGGGCGTGAAGCATTGAGTAGATCATCCCTACAACCATTGCCAAAAGTAGGGATAGATAGTACACAGACTTTCCATCCATTCCCCAAAAGCTCACTGCCATAACTGCAAACAAAGCTCCTCCAAATGCTCCAAAGCCTTGTAGACCTTCCAGTGCCAAGTTAGTAATTCCAGATTTTTCAGAGTAGATTCCTCCAATGGCCATTATTAAAAGTGGAAGTGCAAAGGACATTCCGTCAATTATTATCGTATTAAGCATTTTCTTCCTCCTTGTTTGCACTTTCTTTAATTACTGCTTTTTCTCTATTGTTAAGTTTATATTTGAAAAATGCTCCACAGGCGCTAAATAACAAAATAAGTCCTGTTATAACTGCAGATATTTCTCTATCCACTCCCGCTTGTGAACTCATGTAGTTTCCACCTTCACTAATCAAGTTAATAATAAATGATGCAAACACAATTCCCACAGGATTTGAGTTACCAAGTAGACAAACTGCAATGGCATCAAATCCCACAGCTGGAAGTACATTTGGTCTTATTGAACCATAGTATCCAAGGAAGTAGGTTACACCGGCAATTCCTGCAAGGCCACCGGATATAAACATAGTCTCTAAAGTCTTTTTACCAACGTCTATTCCCATGTACCTTGAAGCCTCTTTACCTGCCCCAACGGATTTTATTTCAAAGCCCATAACGGTTTTATCCATTATGAATTTAATTACAATCACTGTAATAATAGCCAAGATTATTGCCAGTGGTATATTTATTTTAAATCCACCAATGCGCATATTCATTAGTGTAAGTCTTGCATTTTGCGAAATGTTTTTAGACTGTCTACTAACAGGATCAACGTATTTCGTGTTTATAAAGAATGCAATTATATACTGGGCAATGTAGTTTATCATTATGGATGAAACTACTTCATTAATATTGAATTTGTATTTTAAAAATCCAATTAGCCCACCGACTATTGCTCCCATGATAAATCCAATTATTATAACAAGTGGCTTTGCAATTACTGCATTTAAATCTGAATAGCCTATTAACACGGTTGTTATAAATCCCGCCACAAGCATTTGTCCAGAAACACCAATGTTGAAAAGTCCACCCTTTAAGGCAACCATTACTGCAAGGGATGCAAATATCATTGGAGTAAATGCGTTTAAAAAGTCCGCAAAGTCTGTGACCATGGACTTACCACCTGCGTATCTCGCCTTTGGTGCAAGTCCCACACCTTGTAGTAGATTATAAAATGCAGAAAGAGGATTCTTGCCAAGTATTAGTAAAATTATTGCTGCAACCACAAGGGATAGTGCAATGGAAAATATAGGGATTAAAATATTTTGTCTTTTCATCAAATTCTTTTCACTCTTATTTTTCATTCCCTCACCCCCATCATGGCAGCTCCAACTTCTGTACTTGTAAGCTTCGAAGCTTCTTCGATTTTTAATATTTCACCATTGTAGATTACACCAATTGTATCTGCAAGGTTCATTACCTCTTCAAGTTCTAGTGAGATAAGAAGTATCGCTTTCCCCTTCTTTCTCTCTTCCAAAATATATCTGTGAATATTTGTTACGGCACCTATATCAAGGCCCCTGGTAGGTTGTACATAGATTTGAAGTGGAGAGTCCTGTTCAATTTCACGACCGATTATGGCCTTTTGTTGGTTACCACCACTCATGGAACGAACGATGGTATCTCCCCTTTGTCCCGATCTAATATCGTATTTGTCTATTATTTCGTCACCATATGACTTTATCTTTGAGAAATTTAAAACTCCTGATTTTGAAAAGCCTTCCTTATAATAATTTTTAGAAGAAATATTATCTTCAAGATTAAAGTCCATTATAAGTCCAACTGAGTGTCTGTCTTCAGGAATGTATGATATTCCACCATCATTTCTTTCTCTAATGGACCAGTCAGTAATATCTTTTCCTAAAAGTTTTATAGAGCCGGAGTCAGCCTTCATCATGCCTGCAATTGCATCGGCAAGTTCCACCTGTCCATTTCCTGACACGCCGGCTATTGCCATTATCTCGCCCTCTCTAATGTTGAAGCTAACGTCCTTTACAACCTTAATCTTGTCTTTATTAATAACATTTAAATTCTCAACTTCAAGAACATTCTTTCCAAAATTTGCTTCTTCTTTTTCAAGGGTAAGCTCAATGTCTTTTCCAACCATCATAGATGAAAGTTCTTTTTTAGTCACGTCTTTTGTATCAACAACATCAATTAACTTTCCTCTACGAAGGATTGCACATCTATCTGCAACTTTTTTTATTTCATCTAATTTATGTGTAATAAGAAGTATGGTCTTGCCCGCTTCTTTTAAATTCAAAATAATTTCAAGAAGGTATTCAATTTCTTGAGGAGTTAAAACAGCGGTTGGCTCGTCAAATATAAGGATTTCAGACTCTCTGTAGAGCATTTTTAAAATTTCAACCCTTTGTTGTATGGACACATTAAGATCTTCTATAACTGACTTTGGGTCCACTTCAAGTCCATATCTAGTTGAAAACTCTTCAACCTTTTTATTAGCTTCTTCCATGTTCACATATGGAAATAACCCCAAAAATTTCTTTTGTGGTTCAATTCCCATAATTATATTTTCTGCTACAGTGTAGTTTGGAACTAGTTTAAAATGTTGATGAACCATTCCAATGTTTAAATCTGTAGCAACATTTGGTGATGTAATTCTAACTTCTTTTCCATCTATTAAAATACGACCTTCATCCGGTTCGTACATTCCAAAAAGCATACTCATAAGTGTGGACTTACCCGCACCATTTTCTCCAAGCAGTGCAAATATCTCGCCCTTTTTTACCTTTATAGTAACATTGTCATTTGCAACAACCCCAGGAAATCTCTTGGTAATATTTTGCATCTCTACAATATACTCCGCCATTGTACCCTCCTCTTTAATATGTAGAGGTTACCCGAAGGTAACCTTAATTTTATAGTCCTTTAAATTGTTCAGGAGTTTCTTCGCTGAAGTTTGATGGAGGTACTATATTACCATTTTTAACTTCGCCATATACTTCTTCTAACTTCTTAAGAGTTTCTTCAGATAGTTGATTTCTTCCTTCTTCTTTTACATATCCTGTTGAGTCAGTATCTGCATGAAGAAGTGCATTTTCACCTTTGAAACTTCCATCAGCTATTGCATTTAATTGTTTTTCAACGTTCATATGCATAACTTTTAATACAGAAGTAAGTATTACATTGCCTGAACCTGTCTTACCATCGTCAAATTGGTCAACGTCACAGCCTATAACCTTAACGTTTTCGGCTTCTTTTGCAGCGGTAAATACACCATTACCTGATCCACCAGCAGCAACTAACATAACGTCAACTCCCTCTTTGATAAGAGCTTCTCCTACAACTTTACCTTTAGCTTCGTCATTGAAGTTACCTACGTAGTTACCACCAACGTTTTTACCTGTAACATCTTCACCAGCGTAAGATGGAAGTTCAACTAATTCTGCCTTTGCTCCCATGTTTTTAACAGCATAGTTTACACCAGCTTCAAAACCATATTGGTAGTTAACATTTGATGGGAATGCAATACCATTTACTACAGCAACTTTTCCTGTTGTAGTTTCAAGAGCTGCAGCGATACCTGCAAAGAATCCTGATTCTTGTTCAGCAAATTGCATTGCATATACATTGTCAACAACCTTTTCTTCTCCGCCAACTGTTGGATAAGAGTCAACTAAGATAAACTTAGTATCCGGGTTTTCTTCTGCGATGTCCCCGATTCCTGCAAATTGGAAACCACAGCAAACTATTACATCATAGTCTGCAACGATATCTGCAACTTGTTTAACTCCCGCTGCAGGGTCCCCTGTTGGTTCCTTGATTGGAGTAACCTTTGCATTTGGATGATTTTTAATAAATGCTAAAACCCCATTGTAGTTATCTTCGTTGAAACTTCCGTCATCAACACCTGATGGACTTGAAACAATTGCAATGTTAAGTCCTTCGTCATTTGCTGCTGCAGCGTTTGATGCGCCAGTTGATCCTGTTTCAGGAGCTGGTTTACATGCAGTTAAGCAAAATGATAGTACAAGTAGTAGCGATAGAATCGCTATGTTTCTTTTCTTCATCTTTATCCCCCTACTATAAATTTTTTAGACTCTCCTCATATGGAGGTCTACATATCCCTTTTTCAGTAATGATTGCAGTTATTAAGCTGTGATCGGTTACATCAAAAGCTGGATTATATGCTTTAACACCCTTTGGTGCCATCGCCTTTTCATACCACTTAGTGCTGATTTCTTCTTCAGGTCTAAGCTCGATTTCAATGTCCTCTCCTGTCTTGCAATTTAAATCAAGAGTGGATGTAGGTCCTAGTACATAAAATGGAATGTTGTAGTATTTTGCTAGAATTGCAACTCCACTGGTTCCAATCTTATTTGCCACGTCGCCATTAGAAGCAATCCTGTCACAACCTACAAGAACCGCTTGAACCTTGCCTGACTTCATGACAATACTTGCCATGTTATCACATATAAGTGTGGTGTCCAGGCCTGCCTTTTGTAACTCGTATGCAGTTAGTCTTGCACCTTGTAGTAGAGGCCTTGTTTCATCTGCAAATACATGGAAGTTCATTCCCTCTTCCTTACCAAGTATCATAGGTCCCAGTGCCGTTCCATAAAGCGACGTTGCCATTGGTCCTGCATTACAGTGGGTCAACAGTCCCATTCCATCTTTAAGAAGTGATAGACCATATTTTGAAATGGCCTTACACATTTCTATGTCTTCATCTTGAATTTTTATAGCTTCTTCTCTTAAAAGTTTTCTTAATTCATCGACTGAATCGCCCTTATACTCTTCAACCAATTTGTTCATCCTATTAAGTGCCCAAGAAAGATTTACAGCAGTCGGTCTTGAAGAATTTAAATACTCAGAGTCTTTGAAAAACTTTTCTTTAAATGCATTTAAGTCTTTGTCATAGCCCTTGGATAAAATATACATAGCATATCCGCCACATATTCCAATGGCAGGTGCCCCTCTGACTTTCAAATGAAATATTGCATCATAAATATCTTCAACATCATTTAATTCAATATAAACCTCTTCTCCTGGAAGCTTTGTTTGGTCCAGAATAATAAGTTTGTCTTCATCATTCAAGTAAATATTATTAGGTTTCATTAATCCTCCCATAATTTAAATCCGACTTTAAAGCTTTTAGATGAAAAAGCTTTTTCATAGTCCTTCAATTCAAAAAATTCAACATCGGGAAATTCCACATATCCTTTTTTTAATAGGTTTAGTGCCGGGTTAAAAGGACCACATCTAGACCCTTTGATTCCTATCTCCCTAACTACAATTTCAGAAAGGTCGATTTCTACATTTTCAGTGTAAGTGGACTTTACGATTATTCGTCCTCTATTTTCAACAAGCTTTAATGCAGTTTCTATTCCTGAAGGACTTCCCGTTGCATCAATAACTATTTCAAACGTGTCATCTGTATCCATTATAACATTAGCAAAACTTTTGAAGTTATCTAATTTGTCCTGGTGTTTACCAAGCACTGTAAGGTCCGCTCCAGTTAGTGCTATAACCTGACCAATCATAAAAGATAATCTTCCATCTCCCACCAAAAGTACTCTTGATGTTGGTTTTATATCTTCCCTCTCACATATTTCAACAGCCGCCGCCAGTGGTTCTGTGAAAAGTGCCTTCTTTGGATCAAGATTGTCTTCTACAACGTGAAGCAAGTCGTTCTTCCAAGTTATAAACTGTGTAAACACTCCGTCATGACCGCTAATACCAAGGACCTTTCTGTCAACGCAGTGGGTCTCTTCACCTCTTAGACAGTACTTGCAGTGGCCACAGCCCTGGTTTATTTCACCTACAACAATTTTGCCTATAAGTTTTTCATCATTTGACTCCACCACTTCGCCGACAAATTCATGTCCTAGTACGCCTTTGAAGTCTGGCCTATAGCCCTTCATTATCTCTCTGTCTGTGTTACAAATTCCAGCGTATAAAATTTTTATAAGGGCTTCATCCTCTGCCCTTACTGGCTTTTTATAGTCTTCTAAATATTCTAAAGACTTTCCATTAAAATATAGCGCTTTCATTATAGTATCTCGTTTATCTTTCCAAGTGTAACTTTTACAATTTCTTTGAATTTAGGTGCCACAAGTTTTGCATTTTCATTTACCTCTTCGTGGGTAAGTGGGTCTTCGCTCATGCCTGCAGCTAAGTTACTTATAAATGATATTCCACAAACTCTCATGCCCATGTGATTTGCAACCATGGCTTCAACTGTAGTGGACATACCAACTGCGTCCGCACCAACAACCTTTGCAAGTTTTATCTCAGCTGGAGTTTCAAAGTTAGGTCCGGTAGTTTGAAGATAAACTCCCTCTTTCATTTCGTGACCAACTTCCCTTGCAGCATCCCTAATCACATCTATTAGTTCAGGGTCGTAAACATGGGACATATCTGGAAATCTTGTTCCCCATCTATCATCATTTTCTCCAATAAGTGGTGATGGAACTAAACAGCTAATATGATCTTTAATTATCATAAGGTCAGCTGGAACATAGTCATCATTACAGCCTCCCGCCGCATTGGTTAGGAATAAAACCTTTGCACCCATCTCTTTCATAAGTCTAACGGGAAGAACAACATCCTCCATCTTGTAGCCTTCATAATAGTGAACTCTTCCTTGCATAATAACTGTTGGAAGTCCATTTACATGGGCAAACACAAATCTTCCCTTATGTCCTTCTACTGTTGACTTTGGAAAGTCTTCAATGTCTGCGTAGTCAATAGTTCCTTCTATTTCTAAGTCACTGGCAAAGTCTCCAAGTCCCGAGCCCAATATTAGTGCAAGCTTTGGCTCAAACGGAATTTTGTCCTTTAAACTTTCGTAACAATTTTGTACTCTTTCATATGCTTTTGTCATGCTTTACCTCCATCCTTTATTCCATTATATAACAAGAGTTTGTAAAATAAAATTATTAATTACTATCTACTTGTACTTAAACTTATACCCAATTAAAGCACTTTCCCTCTTTATAATAGAATTGCTTTATTATTTTTTAATTACATATTATAATTAAATGAGATTTGACAAAGGAGAACAGATTGATATTTAACAAGTACAGAAAAAATATTAATTTGATTCTTTCAATACTTTCCATAGCAACTGTTGTGTTTATTTTTCTAGCAGCTCCCTTTGGATTGCAGAGAAATTTCCAAAAAGAATACATCAGTAAAGATATTTATGTAAAGAAAAAGGGTTTAAGACGAGAAACTTTTTCAACAAATTATTTGAAAGAATCAGATAATCTTTTAAACAATAAAATACTAATACCATCAAAGAAAAATAATTATTGGACATATAATGGCGACATGAATGAGTTTAAAGATAAAAACAGATCGGATCAGCGTTACCTATATTCTTTTTTCATGCTAAACGATTTAGTAAATGCATATACTCAAAGGGAAAATGTAGAATATTTGAAAAAGGGATTTGCGTACTTAAAAGATTTTTATGAGCAATGCCCCTACGACTTTGAGCCAGTTAACAATATGCCATGGCATGACGAAACAACAGCCCAAAGGCAAATCAACACCGTTAGATTTTATAAGGTAGCAAAAAACTTTTTAAATGACGATGAACTTAAACTCATGCGTGACAACTTGGAGTTTACTGCAAATAAATTAAATACTGAAATGTATTCTGGTTTTAATAATCATGGAATGTTTCAAGACCTGTCCCTATACTTCTACGGAAAGGCATTTGCAAGGCCGAACTTTGTTTCAGCCTCAACAAAAAGACTTCAAGAGTATTTCTTAAAATCCTTCTCCAGTGAAGGGGTACATTTGGAAAACTCTCCAGAGTACCATTTTGAAATGCTCTATATATTGAAAGACTTTTTTAACTCTGTGCAAAGCATAGATTTTGGTAAGTATAATCAACTGGTGGATATTTATAAAAAAAGCGTTCGCTATTCAAAGGCAATTATCTTACCAAATGGATTTTTGCCAAATATTGGAGACACTGCATCTATAAAAGTTGACCTACATGATTTTTATACTGATGAGGAATTAAAAGACAGTAACGATAGTAGAAACATTTTTTTAGATTCAGGGTTTGATATTTATAAAAAAGGCGAAAACTGCCTTGCCTTTATTGGCCCCGCATACCTGTCCTATCATCATCATGACCATGATTTATCATTTTGGCTTTATAAAAATGGAAATATTTTTACGGAAGTTGGAAAGTACGGCTATGACTGGGACAACCCAGAGAGTAAGTATGTTAGGACCTACCCTGCTCATAATAGCGTTGTAATTGACGGAGAAGAAGAAATCTCTCCGACTGTGTTAGACGGTGAAATGCTAAACCTAGGAGACAATAAAATGGCAGCCATTTCAAGAAGGTCACAAAAGGCTGAAGTGTATAGAGAAATTGATTTTGATGATGAATTGAAAAAAATAAATGTTAAGACATCTATCTTCCCAAAGGATGACAAGGAAAAAACTTACGAACTGTACTTTCATTTGGCCCCGGAAATTAAAGTTGTGTCTTCAAAGGACAAAAACTCTATGGAACTTTTTAGGGCAGAGGAAAAAATTGGAACCGTTCATTGTAAAGAGAAGATGGAATTAAAAAAAGATAAATACTATTCAAGGTCCTATGACAAGGGACAAAAGACACAGGTTATTTATATCAAAACTTCTGGATTAGAAAAACATATAGATTTTGAAATCAATTTAAAATAGTCAAGCACTCCTAGGAGTCTTGACTTATTTTATTTCACTATTGTCTCTTAACACTTTATAAAAGGTTCTGTGGTTTGCAATCCTCCTTGGCAAGAGTTTTTGAACCTGTTTGTCGTTAATGCCGTCCATCATCTCTTTATATTCTGTAGTATTCATATTTGCAAAAAGTTCCACATAGGACTTTTCTTTAAATGCCCTGCCCTTAAACCTATTTAACTCTAAAAATATATCAAAGTCCATACCCGCCTTTTGGCTCTTGAATATTTTAAACAGCCTTTCCTTTTCTTTTTCATCTATTTTGCAATATGAATTTACCATATGGTCTGGAAGAAAACTGCTAACTTCATATAGATAGATATTAAAATCCAAGTGTAAGTCTTCCAAAGCCTTCCTAAATACATAATTACACCATCGATGTTCATAGTGGGAGTCGTAGGGAGTTACTATAAATACATTTTTATAATCTTTGCTCTTTAAGTAATCTTCCAATTCACCGGCGGTTTGTGAAGTATATTTATTTACATTGTTGTTTTCTGCGTCAAATATTTTTAAAGACCTTAGTCCAAGTTCTTTCGCCAAGGTATTTGCTTCCGCCCTTCTTTCAGCCTTTATATCAACTCCCTTAATTGGTTTTGATCCTGAAGAGTCCGTAAGGTAAATTAGGTCTACCTTATCATTATGTTTTTTGTTTCCTAATAAAAGTCCTCCCATTCCAATGGTTTCGTCATCAACATGGGGAGATATAACTAGGGTTTCTCCCAAAGGTAAATTTATTTCTTTTAAGTTTTTGAAACTTTTACTTCCATACATCCTCTTAATATTAAAAATATTAAACCATTTTATAGGGTAGTATAAAATTTCTGCAACAGTATCTTTCCACATTTATTTTAATTCCTCCAAGGCCTTTTTAAAGCCAATCAATTTTTTGATTTTCCTACCCCTATCTGAAGTGAAGTAGTCTAAAATATATATATTTGTAAATGAATTTGCATATCCAAACTTCCAAGCATATCCTCCAACGCCAAAGTTAAACTTTTTAAATTCATTTTGTTTAAACAATTCTTCAAATATAAAATAGAAGAGGGCGTTGTTAAGCCTATACTCTCTGTATTCTGGAGAGTATCCCGTGTTCCATGACACCAGTTCTTCCCCATTTACATAGCAATTTCTATATGCAATAACTTTTCCTTTTTCAATATCACGGATGATAAAGTTTTTAACAGCCTTCGACCCAAGCTGTACATTTTTTATAAACTCTTCCCTCTTTTCATCTTCATATAAAGAATATCTTTCGTCCCTTCCTTGGGATTTTAAAAAAATCTTTTCCTCAATATGAATATTTTTTATCTCTTCATAAAGTTCTTCGCTCATGTTATCAATAACTTGAAACTCGATATTCTTTTCCCTTAAAATCTTGTTTTTATACTTCCTAGTATTGGAAGGAAAAGTTTTATTATATTCATCAAAGTTCTCGTAATCTTCAAGGTTTAAAGTGGGAACCATATTCTGCTGACTGAAATGTTCATTTAGTTTATGATTTTTTAAAATGTATTTACTTAAATAACTTTCAGGCAAAATATTATCAAGGACAACTCGGTCTATTGGAAGCTTCTCAATGTAGTTAAAGAGAGTTTTTATTGACGTGTCGTAGTTTACAACGCAGTCATCCAAAAGAATGTTTTTAAAATCTCCCTCTAGACCAAATTGTAGTTCACGCCATTTTGAAAGAGCTGCCTTCCTTTCCGTTATTTCAAAAGGAGCAAGAAGTATGGGGTTGTTGTTTTCATACATTAAAAGGTAAAGAAGATTTTTATCTTCATTTGCCCTTACATACTCTCTTAAAAATATGGGAGATGAAAAAACTACTTTTTCTTTAGTGTTTTCCCAAATTTTTTCAACGTCAGAAATATATTTTTCAAAATCTTCTAAATTTTTAATCTCTTTTATTTCCATCTTCTTTCCTTTCCTATGTTCTTCAAGGCCTCTCTATTTGTAATGGCAAGAAATATCGCTGTTAAAAGTGAAATCGCCATGCCGTATATAAATCCAGAAGGAATATATTTTAACTCCACATGGTTTTGTCCACTAACTCCATGTATCTTTAAAAAGCTTCCATAAAATTCATCGGTTTTGACAGGTTCTCCATTAACATAGGCCTTCCATCCTTCGTTATATGGAATTGACGTAAGTATTTCGCCACTGTCACTGTCTATGTCAAAACTTACCTTTTCCTTATTAATATTTACATTCTTTGCACCATTTTCCATTACATTTTCAAAGCCTTTAATAAAGTTATCCTCTTCAAGCTTAAACACTCTAAAGAAAAAGTCCTCACTGTCTCCTTCTCCAAATTCAACATTTATTTTAAAGATGTCTCCCTTGTTAAAGTGAAGTCCTCCAACAATATTCTTGTTTCGAATATCAAAAGAGGTTCTCTCACCATAGTGGTCCACAACAAATTTATCATCTTCCACATGATCAGAGTCAAAGTAATAGTAGCCATCGTCAGTGGCTTCATATTCTAAGGTTAATGTTGCAGTGTCTTCCTTTGTATTAAAAAACACCTTATCTTCCATGGAGTTTCTAATCTTTAGTCCCTTTCCAGATTCAGAAATTCTTTGAACTTCAGTGAAAATATCCTTATCCGTTCCTGTAATCATTTTGAAAAGCTCTTCTTGATTTTCTATATTATCATATTTGAACTCGTCTTTAGATATATCCCCCTTAGGTTCGAAGGCCAGCGGAAGACAGTACTCATTTTCTAAAAGTCTAACGCCTCTCCAGCTGGAAATCTCTTTAAATCCAAATACATCCACTGGATTGTTCCTCTCATATAGGTATCCAATATTTAAAAATCCATTTATAACCGGTGTGGTGTAGTTGTAATAAACTCTATTTCCAATTGGGCTTGTGCTATGTCCCATCTTTTCTAAAAACGTGGACACCCTCTTGTCCAGTGTGGAAGAAAATAGTGACAAGCCGTTATAACCGTATAGGGCTGGGTCATTAAAAGTAAAACGGTCCATGGACTCCTGTCTCTTAAACTCTTTTTTGTCCGTCTCCCCTTGCAGTACTTTTATTTCTTCTTTGCCCTTAATAAATTCATAATAATCTGTGCATCCTCCAGAATAAAGTCCAAAGCCACCGTTAACTATAAGTTCAACTGTAAGAATTAGACAAAAAATCTTTTTGCCATAGTCTTCCCCTTTGATTATAAATAATGTACAGATGATATATACAAACATCAAGAGTAAGTTTGCGACTGTTATCTCCCAGTCCCTCTCCTGTCCAACATAGTAAATGATAAATAGTGACAGGAAGGAAAATGGAAAAATAATTTTTAAATTTGTAGTTTCTAAATTTTCATAGGTCTTATAGCAAACTATGCCTACTATAAAGGAAAGTATAAATGTAAATCTTGACGGAAGCATATTTGAATATCTAAAGCCATGCCAAATATAGTCAAGCACATTGACATTGGTACTGAGGTATAAAAAGAGAATGAAAAATACGCTAATTAACTTTTCTCTCTTGGAAATGCCCTTTACAAAGATATACACAAAAATAAAAAATATTATTAATAATCCACTGTAGATATTTGGTAGGCCATCCCTAACTGTGGACTGGTTAAATGCCAGTGCATTTGCCATTAAGTCCCTAAAGTCATTTACAAGTTTTATTTTATCGCTAAATGCGGCTGGGGTCTTGTACACTCTGCTAAGCCCAATTGCAGTGGGCAAAAGTAAAACGGCAGAACAAAGGGCCGCAGCAATGGAATAATAAAGAGTTTTAAATCCTTTTTTCAAAAAGTCCATAAGGTTGAGTCTATAGACAAAGCTATAGCCAAAGTAAAATAAAATAATTCCTATAACTACAAATATGGACATATAGTAGTTAAATATAAAGCATCCTAGCAAGGTGAAAAAATAAAATTTGTAGGAGTTTGAACAAACCACATTTTTTATTCCAAGAATTGCCAGCGGAAATAGAATTATTACATCCAGCCACATTATATTCCAGTAGTAACCACATATAAATCCACTTAGTGAGTAGATTAGTGAAAAAGCCACCAGTGCGTAGTCCTTTTTGTTGTAAATTGAATAGAGGAAGATGCTAAAACTAAGTCCTGCCAATCCAATTTTAAATGCAATTAAAAACTCGAAAAATACAATTACAAAATCTTCTGGAATTGCAATTAAAAATATATTAAATGGGGACATTAAATAATAAGCCAATATTCCGATAAAGTCGGAACCTAGTCCCATAGAAAAGGTGTAGAAGAACCCTCCACCATTAATCAGTTTGTCCCTTAACACTTGGAAGAACTGAAAGTATTGATGGTATGCATCCACAATTAAAATTTGATTTTTCCCAATTGGATAGTATCCATTTGCAATATATGTAATTACAAAGGTCAAAAATGGAATCAAAAATGCCAATGTAAAAAAATAATATTTCTTTTGTTTTAGTCTTTCGTATCTTTCTTTCATAGTTCCCCCTCTACAGTATTATACTTTAAAATAAAAAAGGTTTCATTAAATTAAGAGGTGAGAGGTTGGAAGTGAGAAGTGGAAAGTGAGAGGTGAGAAGTTGGATGCGGGAAAATTTTGTAGTTGAAGAATCAAAAAAGAAGCTGAAATTCCAACCAGCTTCTCTAAGATTAATTTTTATTAGCCTATTTTTTTATACGCTCCAATCCTTTGTCTAAACTTATGGGCTCCTATAAACACTAAAATCACAAAGGCTGCAAAAGTTATGGTGGACTGAACCAGTGGTGCCATATTGTATGTTTTTCCCAAGTAGAAATCTAAAAACTTTTCGTCTCCTATGTGGTACATTGGTAAGAATAACCTTCCAATTGTGTTTAAAGCCTTTGGCAGTGAATCCTTTCCCACTCCCATTAGTCCCGAAGTTACCATGGCGAAAAAGTAAAAGCTCATTGTAAAGGCGTATGTTGTTCCAAACTTTCTTGTGCCATATGCCACCCCATGGGCAAGTAACATAAATAGTATTGCCAAAATATAAAACATTATTAACGACCCAATTAATCCAGTTGATGAAGGTTTCTTTATATCAAGCACAGATACAGCAACTATTGTATAGATTAACAAGTCTAAGCTCACATAGATTAAATTTGAAACTAACTTTGCAAAGAAAAGTTTCTTAGGGCTATTACCAAACAGTTCCAATCGAAGTGGTATATCTTTTTCCAGTGACTCCGCATACATTGCGGCATATCCAATATGCATTGCAGAAAAAGGGATTACTATGCAAAATCCTAAAAACAAACCCGTCTGTACATCTGGTAGTATTTCCTTTGGCACGTCATTTAGTCCATTCTTTCCTATAATTATTAATAAAAATAGTGGTAGGAAGAGTCCAAATATTAAAAACAGTACATTTTTCATCATACTTTTTAGTTCCATTATAACTAGGTATTTAAAGTTGTTCCTCTTCATTACTTCCTCCTCAATGCATTTATATACATTACTTCCATATCATTAGATGCTCTTTCAAAGTCGATATCTTTTTGAACCAAAATCCTCTCCAGTTTGAGTTCCTCTTCATCATTATCCATGGATATTGCAACTTTTCCCTCTGGCGCCTCAATCTTTTTATAGTCCTTCATAAGCTCTTCATCATAATCCAAAGCACTAAATGAAATTATTCTATTTCCACAATACTTTTTAAACAGTGCAGTTTTTGAATCATAATCCACAACTTTCCCATCTTCTAAAATCAGTACATCATCCACAAGCCTTTCCAGTTCGTCATAGTAATGAGACACCAATATCAAAGTGTCGTCCCTATCCCTGTACCACTTTTCCAAAAGCTCCATAAGGGAACTTCTCGTTTGAAAGTCAAGGCCAGAGGTTACTTCGTCAAAAATCGTAAGCGGACTCTCCTGCGCAAGGACTAAAATCACAGTAAGCCTTTGCTTTTGCCCTCCAGAAAGATCTTTATAGGTCTTTTTAAGTGCGGATTCAAACTTAAAAAATTTTATTAATTCCATAATCTTTTCGCAATTTTCAAGCTTACATCCAATAATTGCTTCCATAACCGTTCTTACAGCAATTGTTTCAGGGTAGTTATTGTACTGCATATGAACTGCAATTTCATTTGTTGGAATATCCTTTACAATGCTTCCACTGTATGGCACAAGCTCCATTATGGCGTTGATTAAAGTGGTCTTACCCGCTCCATTAGAGCCTAATATGCCAAGCTTTTTGTTCTTATCAATAATTATTTCATCTTCAATGGTAAGTGCTGTAAAGTCACCATATTTAACCTTAAGATTATTAATCTTAATCATCTCTTCCCCTCCTTAACACTGTTAAAACTCCTTTGTTTTTATTTCTCACTTCAATCTCAAGTCCAATTAAGTTTGAGTAGTACTTTGCAATGTACAGACCAAGTCCCTTACTCTTACTCTCTGTAGAAGATACAAAGGGTTCCATTATAGATTTTTCAATCTCCCTAGGTATGGTCGCCTCTTCATTGTAAATACTTATATCTTCACCAAGCTCTATGTCAATAAAGCCGTTTTCACTTGTATAGTTAATGGCATTTTCCAAAATATTATCTATTACTTTGATAAAAATTTCTGAGTCGGTGTTTAAAAAGCCATCACCCTTTAAATTAATTTTTAAATTCTTTTCATCAGTTTTTAGTTTATACTTTGAAATCTCTTTTTCAAATGTATCCCTTAAATTAATATCTCCAAAAGAAAGCTCTTCCATTTCCTTTGTAGTTAAAAGAATTTCTGAAACCATAGAGCTCATCTCTAACAGTTCAGTTTTTAAAACCCTTAGATACTTATCCCTGTCTTCATACTTCCCTAGATTATTAATCATGCCATCACATAGTAGGATTGACGCAGCAATAGGTGTCTTTAGTTCATGGGTTGCAGATCTTGTGAAGACTTCCTTCCTCTCCCCTTCAACACGAAGCTTTTCAATATTTTTTCTTAACGCCTTGTCCATTTCAACTATATTTCTACTAAGGGTTGCTATTTCATCTTCTCCATGAAAGTTAATGGAATTATAATTTGGAGTTGACCTCTTTGAAACTTCGCTAAACCTTTGTATCTTTACAATTGGCTCCACAATCCTTCTTGAATAGAGACTTGAAACAACTATTACAAGTAACATTAAAACTAAAATTATCATTGGAATGCTGGATAACACCACCGGAAGTAGGTCTTCAATTCGCGGTGCTATGAAAGAGTCAAGGGAAACCTTGTAAAAACCATCTTCATTTGTAATTAAAATGCAGTTGATGTAGTCAGCCACATTTTCTTCCCTATAGCTAAGACTTAGCATCACAGTGTTTTTATTTAGCTTTTTATAATCAGTATATGAATTTTCATCACGCCTTTTAAAAGCTTCACTAAATTTTAAATCACTTTTAATTCCATCAATTTTAAAATTGTCTTGAATATATTTTCCAATTTTACTAGCTTCCCTATCTATTTCATAAGCTTCAAAATTTCCTGCTCCCTTGTTCTTTTTTGCACTTTTCATAGTATCTTCAATTTTTTTAAGACTTTGCTGTATTTCAGAACCACTTATATTAATTACTCCCCTTAATCCAATTGAGTTTAATTTTAACTCATTGAAATCACTATCAACTTCAATAAAAACTTGATTTCCAAGTTTACTAATCTTTCTTAAATCCTTAGCACCATGAACCATTTCAAAATGAGATTTTTTTATCTCCTCGCTAATGCTTTCAATGTTTTGATTTACATATAGATTTGGTAATAGAAATGCCAAATAGGAAACTATTATTATTAAAATTGTCACAGCCAGGAAGATGCTGTAGATTAAATTTTTCTTACCTAATTTCATTTTCACTAAATTTATATCCTATGCCAATAACGGTTTTGATATAATCCTTTCCCAGTTTTTTTCTAATATTTTTTATATGTGCGTCAATTATTCTGTCATTTCCAATATAGTCCTCATTAAATGCGCCCATAATTAACTGTTCCCTACTTAAAACTTTATCCTTATTTTCGTAAAGCATTTGAAGAATTAAAAACTCACTTAAGGTAAATGGAATTTCCTCTCCATCAACAAAGACCCTATAGGATTCGCCATCCATAATAAACTCATGATTAACTAAAACCTGAGGCTTAATACGACGAAGTAGTGTTTCAATTCTCTTTATTAAAATAATTGGCGACACGGGCTTTACCAAATACTCATCAGCAAAGTTATTAAAAGCCGACACCTGAGTTCCTATATCATCAAGGGCAGTGAGCATTATTACTCCGATATTTTTTGTCTTAGGATTCGTCCTGATAAAAGATAGAACATCAATTCCACTTATGCCCGGAACCATAATATCTAAAACTGCCACGTCAATGTATTCACTGTTTAATATATCAACAGCTTTATTTCCGTCCTCCGCTTCAAAAGTTGTCGCTCCAGAAACTTTTAAATACTCAACCAGTACTTCTCTTATATTTTTTTCATCTTCCAATAATAATATATTTGCCATATCTATCTCCTTAGGATTATAATATCAGCTTCGTGTGAATTTTGTATGAAGTTTTTATGATTTTTCAAATTAATTGCAAAAATAAAAAAAGATGAAGCCATCAGCCTCATCATTTTATTTTATTTCTTTTTTTCTTCCGCAAATCCACTTTGTCTATTTGAAATCTTAAGCCCTCTACCATATACAAAGTAAATCACTATGGAGTTTAGCAACATAAGTAGTACTGAATAAACTAAATTTACCGCTTTTGAGTCCATAGTTGCAACAGAAGATGCATTTTGAGTAATTATTATACCAATTGTTTCGCTTCCCGGTGGATATAGGAATGCAGACATATTGTACTCTGCTAAATTTGTATTAAAATTTAATGCACATAATGCAAGTGCCGTTGGTAACATCGCCGGTAGTACCACTTTTAAAAATGTTCGTAGTGAACTTGCCCCCAAGTTTTGAGAAGCTTCTTCTAAACTGGTATTAAAGTTATAGTATGCACTCTTTAGATACCTTAGAGTCGAAGGAATAATTGCCACTGTATATGCAATCACCAGTATCCACTGCGACCCAATAACTGATTGGTTAAAGATTAATAGTCTTGGTCTGTCGTAAATCATCATATAACCTAGAGCTATTAGAATTGATGGAACTAGCCAAGGTACGTAGTAGAAGTATTCTAAACTCTTTATTAGTTTATTGCTCTTCGCCTTCATAACTAGTCTCACAAGTATAAGCATTAGTAGTACTGAAGCAACCGCCGCGATTCCCGAGAATAAAAATGATCTAAGTAGTGGGTCCAAGTTACTTGATTTAGTTAGAACATTTTTATAGTTTTCTAATGTAAAGTGTTTAAAATCTATAACATTTCTTGAAAGCGCCTTTGTGTCTAGGAACGATGAAATAAGAATCATAATACATGGTAACGCTTGAATAATAAATAATATTACTGCTATTACATATACAAAAACTTTTGCCACAGGATTGTGGATTTTTTGTTTTCGGAGTCTCTTTTTACTATTTGACACAGACATATAGTTCCCCTTAGATTCATTCCATGTCATAAATGCTAACAATAGTATTTGAAACGAAGCCAGTACCAGTGACAACACCGCTGCAATATCCCTTGATCTTGGTCTTTTTGCAAAGGTTAATATCAGTGGCGAAATTGTTTGAAAGTTCTTTCCACCAACCATCAACGGTGCTGCAAAAGAAATTAATCCAGTTTGAAATGTAATAACTATTAGAGTTATTAATGTAGGTTTTACTATTGGCATAACAACTTTGGATAGTATTTGAAATTGATTACTTCCCAAGTTCTTTGCTGAATCTATCAGCTCATTGTCTATACTATTTATTGCATTTCTAAAGAAAATCATATATTGATGAGTACAACCAAAGGTCATAACAAAGAAAACTGCAAATGCACCAGTAAACCAACCCGGGTTCATATTTGGAAATATCTTCATTAAAAACTGTGTAAGTATGCCAGTTTTTCCATATACGTATAGATATCCATTATTCAGTATTACCCCTGAAAAAACCAGTGGTAACATATATGCTGCTCTAAATACTTTTGAAAATTTTAAATCAAAATATTCAGTTAATAATACCTGTGTAACTCCTACAGTTGTAGTTGTAAATATTAGAACAAGTCCTGTCAATAATGAATTTTTTATTGAAGTCATTGCCCTTTTGGAGTTTAAAACCTTTTTAACCGCATTAAAACTAAAACTTGAGCCGTCGTGGAATGAACTTACTATTATGGTTGCCGTTGGTAAAATTATAAATGCTACTGCAAACCAGACTATAACTAAAATTAAAAGTATTTTTGATAGATTAAACTCTTTGCTTTTTTCAAAACTTTTATTCTTAGAATTTTTCATAACTACACCTCATAATCTAAGATGTCTTCTGGATTAATATATAAATCTATTTCCTCATCAAGATTTATATTTGTAGTTGAATCATTTTTTTGTAAAATTGTTAGATCTGACCCAAATACATTTATAATGTAATGGGAGTAGGCTCCCTCATACATATGTCTTTCCACTTTTCCTTTAACTTTTACAGTTTCTCTATCTTGTATTGAATGAAGTAAAATCTTTTCATTTCTTATATAGTGATTGTTTTTAGGATCAAATTTAATATTTGACGAGTTTTCATTTATATAATTCAAAAGTTTATCGCCTATCTTGTTTGATTCACCGATAAATGTACAAACAAATTCTGTTTTTGATTTGTCATATATTTCAAGTGGATTACCTATCTGCTCAACAAGCCCCTTATTAAATACCGCAATTCTATCCGACATTTCAAGAGCTTCTTCTTGGTCATGAGTTACATAAATTGCTGTCATACCAGTCTTTCTTTGAATGTCCTTCATCTCTTGACGCAGTTGCTTTCTAAGTTTTGCATCAAGGTTAGATAGTGGTTCATCAAATAATATAAGCTTTGGGTCCTTTGCCAAGGCTCTTGCTATGGCAACTCTCTGTTGCTGCCCACCAGATAGTTCAGACACATTTCTCTTAAGATGTTCCTCCTTGATTTCAACAAGATTTGCCATTTCGATGACTTTTTTATGTATTTCATCCTTTGGCATCTTCAATACCTTTAAACCGTAGCTAATATTATCAAAAACTGTCATTGTAGGAAATAGTGCATATGACTGGAACACCATACCAATTTGTCTCTTTTCAGGCGCCATATTTGTTATATCTTTTCCTTCCAAGATAATATTTCCACTATATGGTTTTAAAAATCCCGCTATGGATCTAAGTATTGTAGTCTTACCGCATCCAGATGGTCCTAGGAAAGTAAAAAATTCACCTTCTTTGACATCTATGTTCACGTCTTTAACTGCAACATAATCTCCATATCTTATTTCTATATCATTTAACTCTATCATATATCCTCCCTGTTAAATAAAATGCGGGATAACTCCCGCATTTCATTTAAAACTTTATGGCATAATTTCTAATTCAAATTTTTCAACCCATTCATCAAGATGTTCATTTAATACATCCCAATCTACATCCATACGATCAGTTTGATCAAATAATTCAAGAACTCTTGGGTCTGCCGCTTCTCTTGCATTATTGTTTGTAGGTACTGTACCAAATTCTTTTGCCCAAGCCTTTTGTACTTCTGCTGTTCCCCACCATTCAGCAAATTCTTTAGCAACAGTATAGTCTGCATCATCACCATGATTCATTACACCAACTTGTTCTGCCATGGCAAAAACACCTTTATCTGGATTTACTGGAACTGAGTTAATATCAAATTCTTTTTCAGCCTTTATAATACCACCTGAGAAGTAGTAACTGTATTTGAACTCTCCGTCCTTTACCATTGTCATAGCCTTTTGAAGTGATGCTAAACTATTTTCAGCTTCAACTGATTTACCATATTTATAGTAATTCTTTGCTAGCTCCCAACCTTTTTCTGAAACTCCAAGTTCTCCATTTTTATCTAAGTTTTGAAGTAAAATAGGGAATACAATCTTTTGATTTGTAGAACTTGTTAGGTTATCTGGAACATAGTACTTACCTTGATTAGCTTCTGTTGCAAGTTCTTCATATGACTTTGGAGCGTCATCCTTATTCATTTGATTTCCATCAAAGTAATAGAATATACGTTGTTCAGACCATGGATAGTAGTATCCATCTCCATGGATTAATTCGCTATCTATTTCTGATTTCCATTTTGGATCCCATTTTGTAAACATATTCTCTGCTTGTAGTTTTGCAAATCCACCTTCATCAAGACCGATAACAACATCTGCTTGAGGATCGTTCTTTTCCGCTAATAATCTTTGAAGTAAATCTCCACCTGGGATAAATACAACTTCAACGTCGAATCCTGCTTCCTTTGACTTTTCTTCAAGCCAAGTTATCTTTTCGTCAGCAAAAGAGTTACTGTATAGAACAATCTTTTTATCTTTTGCTCCTTCTTGCTTTTCACTTGTTTCTGTTTTAGAACCCATTTCAGTACCATTAGTATTGTTTGGTTTATTACATGCTACCAAAGTGATTGATAGTAAAAGAAACATTGCTAAAACACGTAATTTTGATTTCATTAATAAATCATCCTTTCTTTATTATAATCAACACTATTATATCATACTCAACTTTTTTTACATAATTTTATAATTATTTAAATAAAAAGTGAAAAACCTGTACCCTTCTGTTATAATATATATGATATTTTTTTGATAAAGGTGATTATATGGATAGAATTGCAATAGTAAGTGATACTCATGGACTGTTTTTAGATAAAACTGCTGAACTAATCCTTGAAAACAAATGCGAATACATAATTTTTTTAGGAGATTTTTATTTAGATGGTCCAGTGCTACAAGAAAAGACATCTTTAGATTGTGTAAGCGTCTTGGGGAATAATGATTTTAAAATATATGATAAGTATGAAGATGAAGCTGTTGTTGAAATAAATGGCTACAGAATTTTTGCATGCCATGGCCACAGGTACAAAGTTGAAGAGGACTTATCTAGACTTCAAGAAAAGGCAAAGAAAGAAAATTTTGATATCTGTCTATTTGGTCATACCCATGTATACCTTGATGAGTTAATAGATGGAGTTCACTACTTTAACCCTGGTAGCCCTACCATAGCAAAGTATAATTATGATCCAACTAGCTTTGCAGTTATGGACTTAAGTGATGGTGTGAAGTTTGAAAAAATAATACTTTCACCACCTATCTCTGAAATAAAAATAAAGTAAAAAGAAACCCTCTTACCGTATTGGTAAAAGGGTTTCTTTTTATAGATTATCTTCTACTAATGCTGTTGCTTCGATTTCTATTACAGCATCCTTTGGTAGTTTGCAAACTTGTACACATGCTCTTGCAGGTTTGTGATCTTTAAAGAATTCTTCATATACCTTGTTCACTTCGCCAAAGTCATCCATATTCTTTACGAATACTCCAACTCTTGCAATGTCTTCTAATTTTCCGCCGCCTGCAATAACTATTTCAAGCACATTTTCAAGGCTCGCTTTAGTTGCTTCTTTAATATCTGTCTTTAATTCTCCATCTTTAATTGGAAGTTGTCCTGATACTAAAAGTACTCTTGCACCTTTTTCTCCAACTGTTCCTTGTGAGTAAGGTCCGATTGCTTCAGGGGCCTTATGAGTTTTAATAAATTCTAATCCCATGGTACATCTCCTTTAAATTTATTTCCACAATCTTTCAAGATTGTAGTATTCTCTTGCTTCTGGTGTAAAAACATGCACAATAATATCTCCCAGGTCTACAAGTATCCAGCTGCCTTCTCTATATCCTTCTACGCCCACAAGGGTCATTCCATTTTCTAATGCAACTTTCTCAACTTCGTCTGCTATTGCCTGGGTCTGGCTAGATGTATTACCTGTAGCGATTAAAAAGTAGTCTGCTATTGCCATGCCCTCTTGTAGTTTTATGGACAATACATCCTTTGCAATCTTGTCTTCGCATGCCTTTACTATTAAATCAATCTCTTTCACCAATACCTCCTAATAAAAAGTTTCTAAGTTCAATACTTTCCGGTGCAATGGTTCTATTTTTTTCAATTAAGTACTTTATGGTGTTGTTTAAACTAAGCACCATGGCTTTGTCCATATTTATCATGGAAACTTTTCTAATTTCATCTACACCGTCATAATCTCTATTGTCTTCCGTCTTGTCCGCCAAGTAGAGAACCTTTGCAAGGTCCGTCATATATAGACTTCCCGTTGTGTGTTCCTTTATGGCATTAAGAACTTCACAGTCCGTAACTTTATATTTTTCCTTCGCTACTATCATACCCAATAAGCAGTGTTTTAAAAAAGGATTTTCATATTGCCTATTTTCTTCACGACTTAAAAGCTCATTGAATTCGTCATTATATTTTTCTTCATAATATTTTTCATTGCCCTTTGCACAGTCATGAAGAAGTCCTGCCATTTCACAAGTTTCTTCATCAATGCCAAATCGCTTGCCAAGTTCAATTGCCTTCTTCGCCACTGAAAGGGTGTGCTCATAACGACTCTTTGAAAGCATCACTTTTAAGTCTTTTATTATTTCATCTTTACTAATCATATAGACCTCTTTGCTTTATATATTCGTATGAAGCCTTTGGTATATAGTACTTCGGGTCTCTTTTTTCTTTAAACTCTTCTCTAATATATGAAGAAGATATTTCAAGATTAGGTATCTTTACAAACTTTACTTCAACGCCATCTCTTGAATATCTTTTTATCTTTTCTTCGATAGTGTCTTTGTACTCGGTCTTTCTATTTACCACAATTAGCTTAACCTTTGAAATAAGTTCTTCATATTTATACCAGTCTTCAATTTCCATAAAGGAGTCCTCACCAATAATAAAGTACATGTCTTTGCAATTATACTTCCCTTCTAAGTACTTAATGGTCTCAAGGGAGTAGGATTTTGAAGTCTTTTTAATTTCATAATCTTCAATTATAAAATCACTATTGTCTTCAATTGCAAGCCTTAACATTTGAAGCCTGTCCTCTTTTGTTACATCCGCCTTCTTATGGGGAGGATTTCCCGAAGGGACAAAGATAATCTTTTCCAGATTCATCTTCTCCTTCACTTCCTGCGCCAGGATTAAATGGCCAATATGCACTGGATTAAATGTCCCTCCAAAAATACCAAAATTATGGCAACTCAATTTTCTTTTCCTCTGACTGTCTATAAATTGTTAATTTTGACCCGATAAACTGAACAAATTCACACTGTAATTTTTCAGTTATCTCTTCAATCATCTCTTGTCTACTATCTAAGTTGTTGTCTAAAATTTTTATCTTAACCAGCTCTCTGCTGTTTAAAAGATTGTCTAATTCTGAAATGGTGTTTTTAGTTACACCATCCTTACCTATTCTTAAAACTGGCTCCATATTATGGGCAAGCCCTTTAAGGTATGATCTTTGTTTAGGATTAATCATATTACCTCCTATCCCAAATAGTCAAATTCCATTTCGCCTACGATAACCGTATCATTCTCCTGGATTCCCATTTCCTTTAATTCTTCAAAAACTCCCTTGTCCGTTAAAACCTTTTGGAAATGACGTAGTGCTTCATGGTCTTCAAAATTCGTTCTATATACTAAGTTGTCTATTAGCGGTCCAGTGACGATGTATGCACCGTCTTCCTTTGTAATTGTGTAGTCTGGCTCTGCTTCCTCTTCCACTGGAATATATATTTCGTCAAATGTCTGTGGATTGATGTTTGCTTCTTGCACAGCTTCGTAAATTTTATATTTTAATTCATCAATATTTTCCGTTGTTGCAGCAGAAATTGCAATTATATCTTCAATTCTATCTGAAAATACTTTTTTTAATTTCTCTAAGCCATCTTCTGCCCCTGGAATATCCATTTTATTTGCAACAATAATCTCTCTCTTGTCGCCGATTTTTAAATTGTAAGAAAGCATTTCCTTTCTTATTATATTGTAATCTTCAATTGGATCTCTGCCTTCAGAACCAGACACGTCAAGCACATGAACAAGCACTTTCGTCCTTTCAATATGCTTTAAGAAGTCAAAACCAAGTCCCACACCTTCGCTGGCACCTTCTATAAGCCCTGGTATGTCTGCAATTACAAATGAATTGTGATTTCCCACGTCCACAACTCCAAGATTTGGTTCCAGAGTTGTAAAGTGATAGTTTGCAATCTTTGGTCTGGCCTTGGACATAATGGACAGTAGTGAAGATTTTCCAACATTTGGCATTCCCACCAGGCCAACATCTGCAATTAATTTCATCTCGAGCTTTATGGTCTTTTCTTCGCCCTTTGTTCCCGGCTCTGCAAACCTTGGAGCCTGTCTTTTTGAAGTGGCAAATCTCGCGTTTCCTCTACCACCTCTACCGCCTTTACAAACTAGGGCCTCTTGACCATTCTCCCTAAGGTCAAACATAACGGTGTCGGTGTCGAAGTCCTTGATTAGGGTTCCCACTGGAACTTTGAGGAATAAATCTTCTCCCCCCTTACCAAACATCTTCTTCGTACCACCATTTTGACCATTTTCAGCCTTATAGTGTTTTCTATATCTAAAGTCTAAAAGCGTTGTTACAGATTCGTCGGCAACAAAATAAATGCTTCCACCATTACCACCGTCGCCGCCGTAGGGTCCACCTGACGGTTCAAACTTCTCTCGTCTAAAGGAAACTGCTCCGTCTCCTCCCTTTCCTGCCTTTAATTCTATCTTTGCTATATCTATAAACATGTTATTTTCCTTTCAATTCATCTTTCTGTTCCTATAATATCATAAATACAGAAAATAACCATAAAATAAAAATCACCGATAAACGGTGATTAATTAAGCTAAATTTTCTTTAGGATAAACAGAAACTTTTTTCTTTGTCTTTCCTAATCTTTCAAATTTTACAACTCCATCAACTTTTGCAAATAAAGTGTCATCGCTTCCTTTACCTACATTAGCTCCTGGATGAATCTTTGTTCCTCTTTGTCTAACAAGGATATTTCCTGCTAAAACGAATTGTCCATCTGCTCTCTTAGTACCAAGCATCTTAGCTTTACTATCACGACCGTTCTTAGATGAACCTACCCCTTTTTTACTTGAAAATAATTGCAAATTAAGCTTTAACATTATTGCACCTCCTCAGTTACAATTTTAATGTATTCTCCGTATGAATCCTCAACTGAAGTCAAGGCTAATTTTAAACTTTCTAATATTAAAGTAGTTTCCCTTTTCTTTTCTAAGTCAAGATCTTCGTAGTACACATTCAATAAAAAATGTCCTTCGCCAATCTCATATTCTATAAAGTCTTCTACTTCAACTATCTCGGTTAATGTATTTATTGTATTGGTTAGATATATTGAAACTGCAGCACAGATAATATCTTCGCCATATTCATCTGAGTCTGCATGACCCATAACTGAAATGCTTATAATATCATTGGCTTCGTTTTTAATAATCTTACCTTCAATCATATTAACCTTCTATTGCTTCTATTTTTACTTGAGTGAAAGGTTGACGATGTCCTTTTTTCTTTCTGAAGTTCTTTTTTGCTTTGAACTTATAAACGATAACCTTCTTGCCTTTACCTTGAGCTTCAACAGTTGCTTTAACCTTTGCTCCTTCAAGAATTGGTTTACCTACTTTAAGTTCTTCTCCGTCAGAAATCATTAGAACCTTGTCAAATTCTACAGTATCTCCTTCAGATACATTAAGTTTTTCAACTTTGTAGCTTTTGCCAACCTCAACATTTAGTTGTTTTCCACCTGTTTCAATTATTGCGTACATAGTGCACCTCCTCATATTTAAGACTCGCCGACACAGGTGCTTTCGCTTAAAACCTGAATCGTGCGGTTACACACTTGATTATTATATTTCAATTATCTTGAAATGTCAACAGTTATTGCAGACTTTGTGAATTCTAAAAGGCCAAGTTTTGTAATTCCATGAAATTTTATTTTTGAATGGCTTTTTAATTCATCTTCAACGAACTCTGCGAGTAACTTTTCATCTTTTTTATTCATTGTAATGGCGTCCACCACGACAATGCCATTAAGATTTAAAACATCAATGGCCCTTAGGGTTTCTCTAACAGCTTCCCTATTGGTTTCTAAAAAGTTTTTATCTCCAAGGCCATTTACATCCACAACCGTCATGGCCTTTGTATTTTCTATTATGATGTTCCCTCCACTTGGTAAAGGCAAAAATCCCCTTTTTAAGTTTACCAAGTCATCTTCTATATCGCCGTCAAATTCATATGAATAGTTTTCATCAAGGAAAATTTTCTTTCCGTCTAAATACTTTTCTAAAAATTTATAAGTCTCTCCATCATTTACAATAATATTCTCTTTGTCCTCTAAAATTGAAAAGAGGTTTTTGTAAGAAGTAAAAAGTTTTCGTGGTACTGGAAGAAATTTTGATTCCTGTAAAATCTTTTCATTTACCTTTTTAAGTCTTTCATACTCTGTTATGATTTTAGAAAAGTTCACTTTATAGGAATTGGTCCTTAAGTCTACTCCTTGAATTTTATTTTCCTTAGCCTTTTGTAAAAGAATCTCTCTTTTATCTTCGGGAACTTTCTTTGAAACATTTACCTTATTTGAATTTGGATAATACACGATGTATCGCCCCGGGATGGAGTAGTTCATTGTGTATTTGTCAAGCTTGTCCTCTGTGGTCTTCTTATATAGCCCCACCAGCACAGTGTCTCCCGGCTTTACTTGTCCATTGGTTTTATTTTCATCCAAAAGACCCTTTTCTTTGTTATCCAGAGAAATAATATATCCACTATAGTTTGGCATCTTTCTTTCTATTCTCGCAATGAAAACCGCTTCACTATTGGCGATTTTAATAATATTTTGAAGTTTGTTGTCCTTTATACTGCCAACTATTAATTCATCTTTTTTCTTTTCTACAAATTGCTTAATCATTTATTTTCCTTTGGTGATGCTTCAAGGCATGTTCCCATAATCTCCCTTACCATTGGAGTTATGTTCATACTGGTTCCCGCTTGTGTTACCACTGCAGCGATTACATATTGTGGATTGTCATATGGTGCAAAACCTACCATCCATCCATAGTCGCTATAAGGTTGATGAGTAACAGGGTTGGTGAAACCTACTTCTGCAGTTCCCGACTTAACTCCCATTTCAAATGGAAGTTTTCCTAGGACTCTTCCAGTATGTCCCTCTTTAGCCGCCATATTAGCTCCCTCTCTTATAACTTGTAGTGAAGAGAAGTCGTCGATATCTATTTTATTTCCAGTAGGACTGTTCTTGTATAGAACCCTTCCACTCATCGGATCCTTTACTTCATCCACAACGGAGACCTTGTTCTTGGTTCCTCCATTGGAAATTGTGGCTATATACCTTGCCATTTGAAGCGGCGTGTAGGCATTTTGTCCCTGACCGATTACAACGTTTAAACTGTCTCCCACCAACCAATTTGATTGGTCAATGTAGTTATACTTTATTTGTGCGGGGAAGTTTTGCTTTGAATCTCCCACCACTTTTGCTGTGTCAAATCCAAGGTCCTTAAGTCTCTTTACAATTTCCGTTTCAGTTGGAACTTCTTTTTCATCAATCCACTTCACCATGGTTTGAATCTTTTCTTCCAGCTCTTCTTTTTTAATATTTTTATCTACTAGATACTTTTCGGAATTCTCTTCCAAAAAGTTTTGGTATAGCCTCTTATAAGTGGCCTTTTTTATGCTTCTATCTGGAAGTATTCCTGTTGCTTCCTTTGGAATATTTATATCAATACCTGTCTTTTCTCCAAGGCCAAGTATCTTTGCATACTTTGCAACGTCATCCACATTTAATTTATATGGACCGTTGTCCTTTGATCCCTTTTCAACTCCCAGTGCTAGGTTGTAAAAGTAGTAGTTACATGAGTCTCTAATGGCCTCTCTGGTGCCTTCGTTGCCATGAACTCCTCTATATAATCCCCAGATGGCGTCTTGGAAAGTTCTTCCACCAACTTCAATAAAGCCTTGGCATTTTATTGTAAAGTCGGGGTTAAGTCCCGTTTCAAGGCCTGCTAATGATGTTGCAAGCTTAAATGTGGAACCAGGTTGTATTGCAGATTGCATCGCCATATTCAAAAGTGGTCTTGGCGCAATCAAATCCCTTTCGTCCTTTGGAAATAGATTTTTCCAGTCGGAGGCGGATATACCCGTTGCAAACATATTTAAGTTTATGTCCGGTGCGTTTGCCATGGCTACCAGTTGCCCAGTCTTTGCATTTAAAACTACAACTGACCCTGAAGAGGCGTCTTTATACTGTCCAGTGGTGTTTGAACTTACAAGGTTAACATCTCCCCACTTTGAGTTAAACACATTGTCCGTTTGTAGTGAATTTATAGTCTCCCTAAGGGCGTCCTCTGCAGCTTTTTGAATATTTTTATCCAGTGAAAGGTAAACGTCATTTCCAGGAATTGGTTTTGTTTCCCCTAAAACTTCAGTAACATTCCCCCTGTTGTCTACCATGACCCTTCTACTTCCATTCGTTCCCTTTAGCTGTCTCTCTTGGCTCTCTTCAATTCCATTTTTACCAATTAGTGATGCCAAATTATAATTTTTATCAGACAAATAGTCCTCTTTTTCAACTTCCGTAGAAATTTTCCCAATGTACCCAATTGTATGTGATGCAAGTGAACCTTCAGGGTAGTATCTTATTGGTTCCGAGTCAACTATTATACCTGAGCCACTTGGAAATCTTTCTTCAATTGACGCAAATGTAACCTCTGATAGATTATAAGTTAGATCCAGTGGTACATATCGTAGGTCTCCATGCTTATTAATAAGGTCATAGAGCTTTAAGATATTATATTGGTCATAGATGTCATAGTCCTTTAACTCATAGTAGTCTATAACTTCAGCATAAAGCTTTTTAATATCATCCTTTTCTCTGTCCAGTTTAAATCTCTCATACATATCATCAATATTTTTTTCATACGAATAGATCCAGTCCTTTACAGAGATGGATGGCAAGATGTTTTTATTTGTATTAATATTTTGTGCAATGTACTTAACGTCGTCATTTGTTATAAACTCTTTCATTAATCCATTTTCGTTAAGTAGGGATATTAACATGTCCTGTGCCTTTAAGTCATGCTTTTCATCATCGGTGTACTCAATTGTTGCCACAGGTTTGTTAGCATCTTTTTCATCTAACACAACCTTGAGATTGTGATTTATATTTTTTCTATTCAATAACTCAATTGCATACTTTGCAGGGACCATAACTTTTTCTTCAGCCTTTGAATTAATGGTTACATTTGAAATCAGTTCGTCAAGGGATGATTTCTTTACAATCTCCACAAAGTCATCCTTGGCAGAAGACTTCCCTGTTATTCCAGGGTATTCCTTTGCAAGCTTTGCCTTTGTCTCCCAAAGCGCCATTTCATCTTGAAAGCCCATTGGTACAAGTTCAAGATTTTCTTCCAATTTCGAAGACTTTAATAGTTCAAATGCAAGTTTTCTTCCCATAGGATGGTTTAATATATTTCTAATTATCCCCTCGTCCTTACTTAAATTTCTTCCTAAAAATTCGTAAGGCACTTCCCCCTCATAGTAGGAATTTTCCTTTAAGTACTTAGATCCCTTAGGATTTATAAACTCTATCTTTTCACTTCCAGACATAACAGGAAGGTCAACTCCTTTATTCTTCATGGACTTTATTACAGTGTCTATAACTCTGTACTTATAGCCGTCATGTTCTTCCTCTTTATAGATTAAGGTCTTTAAAAGGTCGTTGTCCCTTATTATCTCAATCATCTTTTCCATAGGACTTAGCTCTTCATTTTTATATGCATCTTTATCCTTGTACTTTATAAGATTTAAAGATAGCACATAGTCTGGATTTATATTTGAACCATCAAGCTCTAAAAGCCTACTTAGGTCTCTTAAATTTTTATTTCTCTCTTCTTGATTATGCTCTAAGAATTCATTTTTTAAAATGCTCGCTGTAAAAACCGTTTTATTGGTTGCTAAAATTTCACCATTTCGGTCGTAAATATTTCCTCTCGGAGCCGCTATTTCAATATCTCTGATTCTAGTGTTTTCAGACATCTCGCTATAGTAGTCACCTTTTACCACCGTCAAATAAAACAGTTTTAAAAAAAGAATTAGCATTAGAATAAATAGGATGATTTTTGTAGCAAAAAGTCTATCCTCTCTATCTGATGCTTTAAAAAATTTTTTAAATAGTTTTTTCATATTCACACCTATAACCTAAACTTTGGAAATTCGAAAAACTTTTGAAATATTATAAATATTGGGATGTAGCATATGGAATTTAAAATAAGCTCAATTATCATAGGCATAAATACTAATCTAAAGCTAAATGAATCGCCTATGAGCTTCCCAATTATAATGGTCAACACAAAGGATGCAACTGTGGATATAGCTGTAAGCACAACTCCCGTTCTAACGTCATCTTTGTTAATTCCCATATCTGAATATCCCACTAAAAAACCTATTACAAAGTATATTAGGGCCTTAACTCCTAGCACCCTGCCAAACAGAATGTCTTCAAGTAGTCCTATTAAAAGCCCAGAAAAACCTCCAGTGTATGCACCAAAACCAAGTCCCAGTGCAACCACTATTGGAATTGTGATATTAGGATTAATTCCAAAAATCTGTATTCTACTAAACAGAACCGTCTGTAATAACAGGTTCAATATTATCACTATAAATATCTTGTATCTATTCATTGTCTTCTTCTCTCATCGTCTTTAATACCAATACTCTGTAAATATTGTTAAAATCTATTGCCGGCTCAATACTAACCTCTTTTACCGCATTGGAATCGTCTTTAAAAACCTCTTTCACTTGACCTATATAAAGATCCGGTGGATAGGTTCCACCAAGCCCAGAAGTATAGACCTTGTCTCCAACTGCAATATCTGCAGAGGTCTTATACATAAAGCCCTTTAGTTCACCCTTTTTGCTTCCCTTAATAACCCCGATGGCGTCGCTTCGTGATGTCTTAAAGGAAGTTCCAGTGGTGGAGTTTGTTATGGATGAAACCTTTGCGTAGTTATATCCAACATCGGTTACAACGCCTAAAAGCCCTTCCACTATGGAAGAGTCCTCTCCAACAACACCTTGAACCACAGGGTCGTTTACACTTATCTTGTCCTTAGTCCCCTTGTCTATTGTGAATCTATCGTAAAGATTTGACGAATCTACCCCTACAATACTGGCCCTTACAAGTTTATCGTCCTTTTTAGAAATAAGATTGTATTCGTCTTTCAAGTATTCTTCATTGTCAATAACCTTTTGCATATTTGCATTTTGATCTTTAAGGGTCAAATTCTCTTTTGTAAGTCTTTCGTTTTCATCTCTCATTTCCCTTGAACCAAAAATAAATTCAATTCCATCAATCACTTTAGAAGATGTAAAGTAAAACACCTTTGAAATAGGAGTTGTTATTGATGAAATGACATTGCCTCCAATGTCAATAACCTTACTATTTCCATTGCTTGTACCTATTAAAGAAATCAAGAATATGCATACTATGGCAAAAACGCTAAGTTTTCTTTTTTTATTATTGTTTCTAAAGTCTCTATAAATCATTTTTCCTAAATATAAACCTCTTTCTTTCCTTTAAAAGAGTTAAAGCCTTACCTATTCCAACTCCTGTAACCTTAATTGGATTTTCAACCACAAATGCATTTATTTCCAAGTTGTCTCTAATGGATTCCACAAGGCCAGAAAGCTCCGCCATGCCACCACATATTTTAACACCGTCATAAATAACTTCTCCAGATATTTCCGGTGGTGTGGTCTCAAGCACTTCCCTAATGCAAGTGTGAACTTCATTTACCAGTGGTAGTACACATGGTAGTAGATCACTGGCAGTTATATTTGCCACCTTTGGCATTCCAGAAACCAAGTCCTTGCCACTTATAGTTGCAGACTTATCCTGTTCATCTGTCTTTAAACTAAGTATATTGTTCTTTAAATACTCCGCAGTGCTATCTCCAATTACAAAGTTGTAATTCTTCTTTATAAATTTCTTTATATTTCTCTCCACATTGTCTCCACCGTACTTTCTAGAACTTGAAGACACGACTCCCGCAAGGGAAACCACAGAAACTTGCACCGTTCCCGCACCAATGTTTAAAATTAAATTTCCCTTTGGTTCATTAATATCAATGCCCATGCCAATTGCAGATGCAATGTTTTCATCAAGAAGCTTTACATCTCTACATCCAGCATAGATTACAACATCTTCTACAGCTCTCTTCTCAATATCCGTTAAAAAAGATGGAACAGTTACAACAGCTCTTGGTTGAAACACAGAAAATCCAGAGTTTGCTTTTCTTATAAAGAACTCAAGCATGGCCCTTGTTAATTCAAAATCTGAGATAACTCCATTTTCTAAGGGTCTAACTGCCATAATATTTTCTGGAGTCTTTCCAATCATATTTTTTGCTTCTACACCTACTGCCAGTACCTCATATGTCTTTAAGTCAATGGCAACAACAGAAGGTTCCTTAACCAAAATATTCCCGTTAATATCGGTGATAATGGTATTTGAACTACCTAAATCTATTCCTATGTCCTTTGGAAAAAACTTTACAAATGTTGCCATAACTTACTCCTTAAAAATATGATTTTTCTTTAAAACTTAAATATTTTCCATCTCCAATAATAAGATGGTCTAAGACTTCTATGCCTAAGAGTTTCCCCGCCTGTTCAAGTCTTAGAGTTAACTTTATATCTTCATTACTAGGCGTAACGTCACCACTTGGGTGATTATGTAAAAGTATGATCGACTTAGCACTTTTCTTTACAGCTGGCTTGAAAACTTCCCTTGGATGAACCAAAGAAGAACTTAAAGTCCCTATGGAAATTTCTTCCGCTGAAATAATTATGTTTTTTGTGTTAAGTAAAATTATATAAAAATATTCCCTCAATTCTCCTGACAGCTTGTGCATAAAAATTTCTGCCAATGACTTAGGGCTATCCACTTTATAATGTTCCTTAGTGGCCTGCCTTATATTTAATCTCTTCACAAGCTCTATGGCAGCCATTATTGTGGCGCCCTTTGAAAGCTTTATTCCGTCAATCTTCATTAGCTCGTCAAGGGTTATGTCGTTAAAGTTGTTTTGGCTTTCAATCTCGTCAAGAACCTTTGATGCAAGCTCAAGTGCATTTAATTTTTTAGTTCCCGTACCAAGCAAAATTGCCATAAGCTCCTGCTCAGAAAGACTTGAAGGACCATAGTCCCTCATTTTCTCTCTCGGCCTATCAAAAGTCGAAAACTCCTTCATGGTCTTCATCTTTCTATCATTGCTCTTATTCTTGGAAAGCACTTCAATATTATCTTTCCTGTTCTTTACTTCTTTATTAACTAATTCATCATTAATTTCATCCACATCTTTTTCTATAATTAGAATAGGCGTCTCTTTTATTTTATCATCCGACATTTATATCACCTTTTTTAAGTCTATCCGAAACAAATTTAGAAGTAATTCCAACTATATAACCTGTGACAACTCCCATTAAAGCCATTACTGGAAGATATGCCATAATCCTAATATTATTTAAAATAAAACTTGCAGCAAGTAGTTGCCCAAAATTAAAAAATAATGATCCAAGTTCACTTACACCGATTAAACTTAACCATCTTCCCAAATATCTATGAGAAAAGTACATTGCTACTACAGCAAACATCGTTCCCGTAAGACTATATGGAAGGGCTCCAAGCCTTCCAGAAACCAAAACCATTAAAATCGATTTAAACACCGCAACAATAAAGCCTTCCCTTAGTCCAAACATAAGTAAGGTTACCAGTAAAACTATATTAGAAAGTCCAAGCTTTACCCCTGGCACCGGAATTGGTATGGGCATCATGTTTTCAAAAAGCGATATTATAAGTGCAAATGATATTAAAATTCCTAATTTAACTGTCTTTCTCAATAGTTAATACCATCCAATTCTTTTTCACTGTTGTCACTCTTAATTTCAACCACAACTTTATTAGGAACACAAACTAAAACCTCTCCCACTTTAGAGATGTATCCCTGTTTAATACATAATTTGTCAGGGCAATCTGCCTCAGTTATATGAACCTTGTCACCCTTTACCTCTATTATATTTAAACCTTCTTCAGTATCTAGTTTGAATTTGTACGAATCGTTTTTAGAAGCAAAAGTAAGTCTTTTAAATTCACTTCCATTAAACTGTACCGAAATATATTTATCCCTATCCTCACTGCCCGAAAAATATATAATCACATAGGCAAGTAAAGATAAAATAACTATGGCTGAAATGAGTATTTTATCTCCCTTTGTCATGTTATAATCCTTTCGTTTTCTCCATTAAGTGTATCATATTGAGGGGCTTTTTTAAATAGAAGAGAGTTGTTAGATTTAAGATATTAGATGTCAGGGATTAGAAGCGTGTAATTGGTGATGACGTATAAAAAAACCGACCACATGGTCGGTTTCTCTAGCTTGGTAATTTAAATATTTTTTCTTCGTAATCTCTTATTGAGTTTTGTGGACATTTTTCTATACATATTCCACAGTCAATACATTTGTCATGATCTATATGTGCAAGGAATTTTTCTACTGTAATTGCTTCTTCTGGACAGTTCTTTTGGCAGATCTTACATCCTATACAGCCTACTTTACAATATCCTCTTACATCTTTACCTTTGTCTGTTGTACTACATAGTACCTCTGTTTGGTTGTCGTATGGCATAAGTGTGATTAGGTCTCTTGGACAGATCTTAATACACATTTCGCACGCGGTACATTTTTCTTTATCGACTTTTGCAACTCCGTTTATAATGTGGATTGCATCGAATTGACAAACGTCAACGCAAGTTCCACAGCCTAAACATCCAAAAGGACATTTTTTGTGACCATTTTGAAGCGCTTGGTCTGCTCTACAGTCTCTAATTCCAACATATTTAAATTTATCTTCTGCAAGTGTCTTGTCTCCTGAGCATCTTACTACAGCAATTTGCTTTGTTGTTTCATTTGCAACTTGCCCCATTATTTCTGCAAGATGTTCTGCGACTTCTGCTCCTCCAACTGGACATGCGTTTATGCTTGCGTTACCATTTGCTATGGCATCTGCAAGTCCGTCACATCCTGGAAAACCACAGGCACCGCAGTTTGCTCCTGGAAGTGCAGCTCTAACTTCTTGTACTTTTGGATCTACTGGCACGTGAAATACATTTGATGCAAATCCTAAAAGTACTGCAAAAATTATAGCTACCGCCCCTAAACTTCCAACCGCTATAAGAATTTGATTAATATCCATTTATTCCCCCTATACTAATCCTGAAAAACCTAGGAATGACATTGCCATAAGTCCGATTGTTATCATGGCGATTGGTACGCCTTTGAAAGGTTTTGGTACATTGGCAAGTTCTAATTTTTCTCTAATTGCAGCAAGGAAAACTATAGCTATAAGAAATCCTACTGATGAACCTATTGCTGATGCTAAGGTTTCAATTAGTGAGTATCCTTGTTGTATGTTTGCAATTGCAACTCCAAGTACAACGCAGTTTGTTGTGATTAGTGGTAGGAAAACTCCCAATGCACTATATAGTCCTGGCATTGTCTTTTTTAGTACCATTTCAACAAATTGTACCAGTGATGCTATTACTAAAATAAACACTATGGTTTGTAAAAATTGCAAGTTTAATGGTTCTAGAATTAAGTATTGAATTGCATAGGTAACTACTGATGCAATTGTAATTACGAAGGTAACTGCAATTCCCATACCTGCTGCTGTTTCTGTCTTTTTTGAAACTCCTATTAGTGGACAGATTCCTAGGAATTGTCCTAGTACGTAGTTGTTTACAAAAATATATAAAATAAGTATTCTAAAAATATTACTTAACATAGTCTACCCCCTACTTGCTTTCTTCTTTTTTGCTTGATACATAGTTAAATACTGCAAGTATCATACCTAGTATAATAAATGAGCCGGGAGCTTGTGCAATTATACCTATTGGTTTAATTCCTTCTCCTGAAAGTAGTTCATGTCCGAAGATTGCTCCTAATCCTAATAGCTCTCTTATAAAAGCAAGTATTACTATTGTCATTGTGTATCCAACACCGTTTGCAAATCCGTCAACTATTGAAGGTAGTATTTTGTTTTTGTTTGCAAAGCCTTCTGCTCTTGCAAGGATTAAACAGTTTACTACTATTAGCGGTATAAAGATACCTAGTTGCCCATAAAGTTCTGGTGTGTATGCCTTCATAACCATGTCTACCATTGTTACGAATGATGCTATAACTACTATATAGCATGGGATTCTAACTTCGTCTGGTATAAAGTTTCTTAGTAGGGAAACTACAAGGTTTGATAGGGTTGCTACTACTATTACTGCAACGCCCATTCCAAGTGCGTTCATTACTGTTGTACTTACACCAAGAACTGAACAAAGTCCTACAAGTTGAATAAGAACTGGGTTATTGTCTATGATTCCACTTTTTAAAATTTTCTTCATCATCTTCCCCCTATCCTCTTAACTCTGCCAAAGCCTTAACTGCACCGTTAAGTCCGTTTAATATTGCCTTAACTGAAATTGTAGTTCCTGAAATGGCTTGGATTTCGTTGTCTGCTGATGGATTGTCAGCTTTTGTCATTTCTCCTGCCATGCTCTTTCCTACTACTGATGAAATAAAAGGTTCTTCTGACACTTGTGAACCGAATCCCTTTGTTTCAGAGGATTCAAGAACTTGATATCCTACAATTTTATCTTCTTTGTCTACGCCTACTACAAATGTAATAGGTCCACCGTAACCACCCTTACCAACGGTCTTTATAACATATCCAACTTCTTCATTGCCTTTTAATGCAATAACGATGTCTTTGACATTTTCGTTTTCTTCAAGGATTTTATCAAACTTTGCTTTGTCTTCTTCTTCAAGTGATTTAAAGCTATCCGCTTCTTTAAAAACCTTCTTCATGGAGGCTTCGTATTCTTCTTTTGCTCTTTTTTCAACAATTGGAGATGTGAAGCCGTTTATTATGGTTAGGCAAGTTGTAGCCACTGCTGTGATTACAAATAGTTTTAATGCTAAAGTTAAAATCTTCTTCATTATTTCTTACCTCCCCTTCCAAAAGGTTTTGGAGTGGTTAACTTTTCAATAAGAGGTGTTGCACAGTTCATTACAAGAATTGAGTATGATACCCCTTCTGGTAGTGATCCGTGGACTCTTATGGCTGCCGTTATAAGTCCACAGCCTATGGCAAATATAATTTGTCCCTTTTTACTTACAGGAGCTGTAACATAGTCTGTTGCCATAAATATTGCCCCTAGTAAAAGTCCACCAATAAGTACATGGTTTAATAGTTCTCCTGATGGTACTCCAAAAATAAATAGGAAAACTACTGTTGTTAAAATGTATGTTAATGGTATTCTAATGTGTATTACCTTTTTAACTAGTAGATAGACTCCACCGATTAAAAGTGCAAGGGCTGAAACTTCACCAATACATCCTCCCATGTTTCCAAGGAAGGCATCTAATAGTTTAACTTCTCCACCTGCTAATGGTGTTGCCATTGATACGGCGTCTGGCCCTGGAGCAACATAGTTTGCCATTTCCTTTGGCCATGAAGCCATTAGTGCCGCTCTAGCTGCAAGTGCAGGGTTCATAAAGTTGGCACCTATTCCACCAAATAATTGTTTTGTAATAATTATTGCAAAAATTCCACCAAATATTACCATATAAAATGGCATGGTTACAGGTACGTTAAATGCAAGTAATAGTCCTGTTACAACTGCTGATAAGTCGCCAATGGTTACAGGTCTTTTAGTAAGCTTTTGAAAAGCGTACTCTGAAAGAACGCATGAACCAACGGACACAAGACATAACAACAAAGCTCTTATTCTAAAGAAGTAAACACCCGCAATAAGAGCTGGCATTAAGGCTATAATTACATCTAGCATAACCTTAGAACTTGTTATTGAATCTCTTATATGAGGAATAGCAGATACTTCAAGCTTTCCTTCAAGATTGTCAATAACTTCTTGATCTTTTATTTTTTTCTCCACTATAACTCTCCTATCTCTTACTTGACTGAGCTCTAAGTTCTCTCTTACCATGTCTGATAGCCTCTATAAGAGGTCTCTTTGAAGGACATACATAGGAACATGATCCACATTCAATACAGTCCATGATATAAAGGTCCCTAGCTTCTTCAAATCTATTGTTTAAAACATTTAATTGAATGTATAAAGGCATTAAATTTATTGGACAAACATCAACGCATTTACCACATTTGATGCATGGTGTAACCACTGGAGGTTTTGCCTCTTCCTTATTTAGTACAAGAATACCACCAACGGCTTTTATAGTTGGAAGGTCTGTTCTAAATTGGCTTTCACCCATCATAGGTCCACCGATAATAACTTTGCCCACATCATCTTTTACTCCACCACAAAATTCTAAAATTTCGTTAATTGGAGTACCAACTCTAACAAGTAGATTAGAAGGTCTGTTTATAGAAGAGCCTGTTACAGTAACAACCTTTTCATAAAGAGGTTTTCCTTCAACTACAGCTTCATATACAGATGCAGCCGTACTTGAGTTTATAACTTGCACCCCTTCAGTAGTACTTCTTACAGAAGAAGGCATCTTCATCTTTAATATAGAGTCAATCAATCTTCTTTGATCCCCTTGAGGATACTTTGTCTTTAAAACTGAAACCTCTACATCGTTAAATTTCTTACAAGCTTGATCAATAAGTTCTATGGCTTTAGGCTTATTGGACTCAATTCCAATATATCCCTTTTTAGCACCCATGGCCTTCATTACAATTCTTAGACCATTTACAACCTTTTCAGGATATTTTTCCATAGTCTTTTGATCACTAGTCAAATAAGGTTCACACTCTGCACCATTAATAAGAACATAATCAATTTTATCGTCAGGCTTTGTTTTGATTTTAACATGAGTAGGGAAACCTGCCCCACCTAAACCAACAACTCCTGCTTCTTTTACCCTTTCTACTATAGTTGCAGAATCTAAACTTTCATAGTCATCATCATAAGGAGTATAACCAATAGTATCTAATCCATCGTTTTCAATAACAATGGCCTTAGTATGTACCCCAGTAACTGTGGTTAAATCTTTAATTTCCACAACCGTGCCTGAGACACTGGCATGAACCGGTGCTGTAATAGTTCCTGGCGCCTCTCCAATCTTTTGTCCCATCTTAACTTCATCCCCAACCTTAACAAGAGGACTACATGGTACCCCTGTGTGTTGGTGAAGAGCGATGTAAACCTTTTTTGAAACTGGGCCATTCTCTATTTCACATTGATTGGTCAATTCCTTAAAATCATGCATATGAGTTCCACCTTTAAAGGTCAACTCAATCTTACTCATAACACCCCTACCTTTCGTTTATTTAAAATAATCGCATTCCCTTAAGAATTTGCTTTTATTTATTCTTACATTATACATTATAACATAATTTTCACAATTAGATTTTACAAAAAAGCTGATTGTGTCAAATTAATTAGCATTTTCGTATTATATTGAGATTTAGAAAAAACAAATAAAATTCGTATAATTTTTTTAAAGTTTATTAGCAGTTTGTAACCACAAAAAACTTTCATTCACTTAACAATGCTTTTCAAAAAATTCTCTCAGCAGTTAAAAAGCCTTGAAACTTTTATATTTCAAGGCTTTTCCTGGTGACCCATCAGGGGTTCGAACCCTGGACAACCTGATTAAGAGTCAGGTGCTCTACCAGCTGAGCTAATGAGTCATATTATTATATTGTATTATTGTTTTTTGATTATCTTATTATTAAACCTGTTCTTTCAATACCGCTCATCTTTTTTTTGCTTCGCAAAGACTAAGTCATTGCCTCCATTTCCTGTGGGAAATGGGCCACTTACTTATACCAGCTGAGCTAATGAGTCATATTATTATATTTAATTTTAACTAACACTATAATTGTATCACTTCTTGTTTACTTTGTAAACACTGGTGCCCAGAGCCGGAATCGAACCAGCGACACGAGGATTTTCAGTCCTCTGCTC